>JBDTMQ010000074.1:0-8536 GCA_039934155.1 Acidobacteriota bacterium
GGGTCGGTTGCCAAGGCAAGACCCAGAACTGCGCCGCGGGCCGCTTCGTGATAACCGGTGCTTCGCTCGCCGGCAAGGAACGGCAGGAAAATGAGACCGTGTGCTGTTGGGCCGCGGTGGGCGAGCTCGGCCTCGATACGGTCTTCAGATCCCGGAAGTTTGAGATTATCCTTGAGCCATTGGTAGAGGCCTCCGCCGTCGCTGAGCGCGCCGCCCATGACCACGCGTTCGCGGTCGATGCGATAACACCAGAGCCCCGGCGGAATTTTGTCAGGCGGCTCGCCCCGAAATGCAAGCCGCATCGCGCCCGATGTCCCGATCATGATCGCCGCCCTCGACCGTGTCACACAGCCCGCACCGATATTGTTAGCGGCGCCGTCACCGATCGCGGGGAACCATTTCGCATCTTTAAGCCTCGGCCAGCGTTTTGCGAATTTAGAATTTAGACGCAACGTCTCGCCCGGGGCAGCGACGGGCGGAAGCTTTTTGGTATCGACCTTTAAAAAACGCGCGAGCTCGTCATCCCAGCGGCAATTTCTAATATCGAAAAGGCCGGTTCCCGACGCCATCGAAATACTCGTTGTCGCATCGCCGAACAGCTTCTGGCCGAGATGATCGCTGAACGACAGCCATCGTTCGGTGCGCTTCCAGACGTCGGGCATAGCGGTTCTGATCCACAAGAGTTTGGCGGGCCAATAACTGGAATGAAAACGGGCGCCCGTACGGTCATGCAAGTCCGGCTCGGAAAGGCGTTTGCGAAGTGTGCCGATCAAATTGCTGCTGCGGGTATCGCCCCACGCCAGCACTTTTGTGGTCGGAACGCCCTTGCGGTCGACCCCGACCAGGCTGTGCCAAAACGACGACGCAGCGACATGCGAAATATCGCCGTCAGTATCGGCGGCCGCTTTCAGCACGTCGTCAATGGCACGAACGACCTGATCGACCGCGAGTTCGGCATCGATCTCGACACCGCCGCCCTCGGTCGTCTCAAGCGAACGCTCATTCTTGACCGTCGTTTTGGGAAGCACCTTTCCGGAGTGATCGTAAAGCGCGGCCCTGACGCTCGATGTGCCGATGTCGAGCGCCAGGATAAATTGTTTGCTTTTTACAGACACAGACAAGTAGAAAAAAACAGCTGAGAGCTATCGGCTATCAGTCATTTTTCGATCGTCGGCAAAGTCACTACTTTACGCCGAGAACTTTTTTGAACCACCAGCGAAGGCCGACGAAAAGAAAGCGATAATCTTTGAAGAATTCGGGCGGTTTGCCCTCGAAGTAGTGGCCGATAAATTGAAGTACCCAACCGATCACAAAAAGGCCAAGTGCGATGCGCCACAGCCCGCCAACAAAAAAGAACGCCGGAACCAGAAAGATCGATAACGCGATCATCGGTATGCCGATGCTGTGCGTCAAACGATTCATCGGATGCTCATGACTGTGCGAATATTCTTCGATCCAATCGTCCCACGATCTGCCGCCCATCATATGCTTTTGTCTCCCGGGTTTTCGACGATTCTATACCAATTCTGCCCGGCGGTGAAATTTTTCAACAGTGACGCCCGCGGCGATCTCGACCGTCTCGAACTTTTCGAATCCGCCGAGAAAGTCATCGGGCATAAATGTATCGGCGTCTTTTGGTTCATCGGGCACACGCGTCACGATCCAACAGTCGATGCGATCGGCAAATTCGGCATAGGTCTTTGAACCGCCGACGACAAACAGATCGGTCTTGAGGTACGCGGCGAGATCGAGAGCTTCGGTCTCGCCGCGCAAAAAGATCAGATCGCGTGCGCTGTCCAGCTGGGCTGAACGGCTTAGAACGATATTCAAACGGCCCGGCAGCGGTTTGCCGATCGATCGCCAGGTATTCATACCCATCACGATCGCGTGTCCCATCGTCGTTTGTTTGAAATACCGCAGGTCGGCCGAGTAATGCCAGGGCAGCTTGCCCTCTTTTCCAATGGCGTTATTTTTAGCGACCGCGACTATGCCGATTATCATAAAGTTGGAATCTGCAAAGAAGTTTGCCCGCAAAAACGGAAAGACGCAAAGTAAACGCCGAAAAAGCGGTTATAAAAATTAAAGTAAACGCCGAAAAAGCGGTTATAAAAATTACAGTAAAGCTGCACGTACCGACCTTTTGTTTTCTTTGCTCCTTTGCGGGAAACAATTCTTACCCAGTGATCTTTTCGCCTTTGTAGACCGCGATCTCTGAGCCTTTTGCGAGCAGGACGGAATAAGGCTCGACGGAACGAAGAAAGGCGAATTCCGGCCCGTACGTCCTTTCGAAATCGACATCGATCCGCGGCGCAGACACCTCGTAAAGCTCCCATTTCGGATGTTCGACCTTGTACTCGTCGGTTCGAGACGTACCGCGACGTGTATAGCCCCAGTAATGCTCGATCAGGAATTCGGCAGCCGAACCAGTTTCGGGAACGCCGATGTTCTCTTCGCGTCCGACGCTTATCGAATTAGCGCAGCCGGACTTTTCCCAGCTATAGCGGACGTGTTCAGCATCCCGAAAATGCGACATAGTCCATCGCTGGTACGGCTCGCCATATAAAGCGCGTGCAACGGCCGCGATCGCGGTTTTGGGCACGATCTCTTTGACAAAAACTACGCCGCGTCGGGTCTCGGTGCCGGTTTCGCGATTGACGTAGAACCGTAGATTTACTTCTTCAAAATTGACGTGGCACGGGATCAGAAAGTCCATCACTCGCGTATCCAGGAACATGAACGCGACCAGGCTGACGAAACACTTCCCCTCGAAAAGATCGAAAACGGTGCCGGAAGGGAGTCGATCTGCAAGAACATCGGTATCGACGACATAATTTGCCATTATCAGATCACGCCACTCGGCCGAAAGAAACTTTTTCATTGGTTGATCCTATTTTAATGTACGATCCGCTTATCGCCGGAGCGCGTTGTGATCCGGCTGCGGTCAAAATATTCGAGCAGCGGTATCGCAAACTTGCGCGACAATCCGCTTACCCGTTTAAATAGTGCGACATCGATCATTTGTCCCTCGGCGGCGGCGGCTTCCTGACGAAGGCGGCCGACCAACTCATTAAGTACCGGCGTCGGGATAAAAAGTTCGCCGCCGATGCCCGTCATTTCGCCCGAATCCAGCAAAATTTGAAAAAGCTTTCGCATATCGACTGCACCGATACCGTGATCGACACCGGTCTGTGCGAGGGTTTCGGTCAACGGCGGCGGCCGAAGTCCGGCCTCGACGAATATTGCACGGATCTGATCGATGGCCGCCTGCTCGCTAACCGAAAGATCGGGCGTCTGTTCCGGAATTCGTATCACGTCGCGGTCGATCGCCGCTTCGCCCTTCGATTCCAGATCTGAAATAACTGCAGCCGGGATCGCAGGTCGAACAAATCCGAATACCCGCTCGCGCAAATATTCGAGACTGAGCCCCCGCGCCAGCGGTTCACGCTTTCGCGATCGCTCGATCTCTTTTAAAACTTCCGACCGATACGAGTTGAATGCATCGATCGAAAGATATATCCCCGCGGCATCGACGATCACACCTGCCGTAAGACCTTTGGCTAGCCCGCTTTCAATAATTTCCCTTTTTAACCCTGTCGCGGCCCTTAGTTCATCCAGGCTGACGCCGCTGAGGCCGGAATCAAACACGAACAGGCGAAGCGTCTCGCGATGATCGCCGAGCGAGAGAGAAAGCCTTTGGAGAAACTGCCGCCGAGCCTCGGCCCCGTCTCGCGGGCGGCGGCTGCCAGCGGCAAGCACCTTTCCGCCGGCAACGGTTATCGGCGGCGAATAGCTTCGGATAATGAATCGGTCGCCTGCGACCGCAACCACGGGCGATTCAAGCCGAAGCTGAACGAATCCCGTTTCGCCCGGCGATATCTCAGCGACAGGTCCGACGGGAAAAATACGGCCAAGAATTTCGGCGGTGCCGATGTGTATTCGCACTCGCTGGCCGCGCTTTATGGGCGCCGAGTGATCCGCCGAGATCTCAATTTCAGTGTCAAGTATCTGAATCGGCCTAAACGTTCCAGCCTCGCCGAGAACCATGCCGCGTGATACTTCGCGGTGATCGACGCCCGAAAGATTTACTGCCGTCCGCTGGCCGGCGGCCGCCGAGGCAATGCTAACTGAATGTGTCTGAACACCGCGGACCCGCACGCGTTTTCCACCGGGAAGCAGCTCTAATTCGTCAGCTTCGCTTATTCTGCCGGACAGTAAGGTACCAGTCACCACTGCGCCAAAACCTTTGACCGAGAAACTTCGGTCGATCGGAAGACGAACGGCCCGATCGTGATCTCTCGCGGGTGCCGATCTGGCGGCCTCTAACAGGACCTTTTTGAGTCTGTCGATACCGTCGCCGGTTTTAGAGCTTATTGCGACGATCGGGGCGTTTTCGAGAAAGGTGCGGCTTACAAGTTCGGCGATCTCAAGCCGCGCCGCCTCTGTCAGTTCGGGGCCGCCCTTGTCCGTTTTTGTCAGTGCGATCACGCCGCTGCCGATCTTTAGAAAACGGCAAATGTCTAAATGCTCGCGGGTTTGGGGCATCACGCCTTCGTCGGCGGCAACGACGAACAGGACGATGTCAATGCCCGAGGCACCGGCCAGCATATTCTTGATGAATCGCTCGTGCCCGGGCACGTCGACAAAGTCGATGCGTACATCGGCCTCGTGCATCTCGGCGAAACCGAGATCGATCGTGATGCCGCGTTGTTTTTCTTCGGGAAGGCGGTCGGTGTCGGTTCCGGTGAGGGCGCGGATAAGGGCGGTCTTGCCGTGATCAATATGTCCGGCAGTACCGACGACGATATTCATAGCAACAGGAGATAGCGCAGCGCGGCGCCTCCGAGGCGCGACCGGAGGTAAAGCTCATCTGAGTCGAAGCAGACTTTCGACCGAAACGTCCTCGTCAAGCGTTTCCCAGTGGATACCGAGCCCGCCGCCGATCAGCTGCCAATTATTGCGGTCACGCGGCGATGCCTCGAGAAGTCGCGGGTACCATTTGAGAGGAACGCCGATCTCACGGCCGTCAGCCAAAGCGACCTGCAGCATATCGCTGTTGCAGGCGACATCGACGGCCAGGGGTTGAACATCAACAGCAGAAACGGTCATAAGTATATTTGATCCTTAGGCTTCAAAATACAGGATTTTTCGCACCGCGCGCAAGCATCACCGGCTCAGCCTTTCTCGGCCTCGTACTGCTCAAGCTTTCGATAAAGTGTTTTACGGCCAATATTTAACAGGCGTGACGCCCGCGATTTATCACCTTCGGTATAATCGAGCGTGGCGTTAATGACCTGTTTTTCGATCTCATCCATCGACGACGGAAGTTCGATCTCGATTCCGATCGAACGCCCGTCGGCCGCTGCCCGTGCACGTTCTTGACGCGCGTGCGCCGCCGCCTCAAAAGCGCTTCGGCTGATCGCGGGCGGCAGGTCATCGAGTTCGATCTGGCGGCCCGAGGCGATGATCACGGCCCGCTCGATGGCGTTCTCAAGCTCGCGGACATTCCCGGCCCATTCGTAATTTTCGAGCGCCCTGAGCGCTTCCTTCGAAATGCCTGAGACGAACCGCCCGGACTTTTCCTTGTACCGGTCGAGAAAATGGAATACCAGGGGATAAATATCCTCGACCCGATCGCGGAGCGGCGGCAGCGTGACCGGAAATACCGAGAGCCGGTAAAACAGATCGGTTCGAAAACGCCCTTCTTCGACGGCTTTGTCCAGGTCGACGTTGCTGGCGGCGATCACACGCGCGTCAGACTTTAAGACCTCGGCGCCGCCGATGCGTGTAAATTCGCCGTCCTGAAGCACCCTGAGCAGCCTGACCTGGGCCTGCATCGACATTTCGCCGACCTCGTCGAGAAACAGCGTTCCGCCGCCAGCTTCCTCAAAACGGCCGGCTCGCTGCGCCCGCGCATCGGTAAAGGCGCCTTTTTCGTGGCCGAACAGTTCCGATTCGAGCAGGGTTTCGGGTATCGCACCGCAATTGATCTTTATATACGGCTTGTTCTCGCGGCCGGAATTAAAATGGATCAGATTTGCGAGCAGCTCTTTACCCGTTCCGGATTCGCCCTGAATAAGGACGGTCGTACTGGTATCGGCGACGTTCAACGCCAGCTCGATCGCACGGCGGATCGACGGCGCCTGGCCAATGATCTCGCTGTTTCGCTGATAAAGCTCGCTCTTAAGCCGCATCACCTCGGCCGAAAGCTGATCGCGCTCGAGCGCCGTTCCGATCTGGTCAGCAATTCCCTCGACCAGCGCGATATCGTGCTTTTCAAATGCGCTTTCGCGGCTCCAGACAAAGCCGAGCATGCCGAACGTCATTCCGCCGACACGCACCGGCGTCAGCAAAGCAGCCTTGCCGCCAAGTTGTGTATTGAATATCAGCCGTATCGCCGAGAGCGTTTTACCTTCCTTCAGGATGCGTTCGACCGCGGGAAAGGTGTCGACCTTGAGCGCTCGTCCGTGCTGCTCGACCATTTTGAGAAGCCGTTTAGGCTTGATGCCCTCGGCGGAAATGAATGATGCCAGCGATATCCGTTTTTTGTCCTGGTCGAGCACGCCGAGAGCGCCGTAATCGGCACCTACAAGGCCGACGGCGCGTTCGAGAACACTTGCCGATACCTCGTTGAAATCCGAATGCGAATTCAGCGTATTTGCGATCTCAAGCAATGCATTCGTCCGCCGTGAATCCTGTTCCTGAGCGACATAGAGGCTCGTATACTGATACCCGATCGCCATTTGCTGAGCGATCGATTCGAGAAACGCGACCTCTTCCGCTTGCCATTCACGGGGCTGGCGCGTGTCGTGTAATCCTAAAAGCCCGAGCACGCGGTCGCTGAGTATGATCGGAATTATCAACAAAGAGCGCGTCTCGAGGGCCTTTGCAAAAAACTTGAGTGTCGCGTCTTTTGTTTGAGAAGTGTCGTTTATCTGGATCGGTTTGGATAGATCGAATCGCTCGCTGAGCTTTTGAGCGTCGATCGGGATCACGGTTCCGAGGCTCGCGGGTATCGACTCATCCCTGCGCCATTCGTGGCTTATCCTCAGCTCTTTTTCATCTACAAGCTGCAAAAGATCACAGCGGTCGGCCTCCATCATCCGGCCGATCTCTGACACGACGACATTCAAAAACCGCTCGAGGTTAATATCAGTCGGCAGGTCGCGGGCAAGGCGGTCGATGATCGCGGCCCGGGCCTCGTGCATTTTTAATGTTCTATCGGCCGGAGGGTCTGAGGCCGCTTTTGTGCTCGTATCCATAACAAAATCGGGATCTTGGTCCCGCTTACCCAATTTGCGATTTTGTCGGGTGAATGTCAAGGTGATACAGCTTGATCGGTTGATGGGTATTTTAGGCGCACATCAGCAAGGGAATTAATTCAGAGATGAACCCTCAGGCGAGGAGAAAATGCCTAAGAACCGGCTTAAGTTCATCAAAATTCAGCGGTTTGTGAAGCAGGCCGTTACAGCCGGCATCGATCACGCGGCTCCGGACACCTTCGGTATCGGCGGTCAGCACTATAATGGGCAGCGTCTGAAACTCTTTCTCTTCCCTGATCCGCCGGGCGGCGGTCAGGCCATCCATGACCGGCATCGAAACATCCATTAAAACGAGGTCAGGCGCTTGCTCTTTTACCACTTCGATCGCCTCGCGTCCGTTGGATGCCTCTATAACGTCACATCCATAGTCTTCCAACAGGTATTTTAAGAATTCGCGGCTGTCTGCATAATCCTCAACGACCAACACCTTTTTTCCCATAACGCCTCGAATGCCTGACATGTTTCGATACGGTCTTACACTTGTAAGCACTTGCGGCAATTAAGAGGCCATAAAACTTGAACGTCCGAATTCACGGCTTGCCGACGGTATTTGCCGGCGGCGTTTTTGAGACGGCAGGTGGTGTCCGCCGGGGCGGGGGCGTCGGATCGGGCGGCGGCTCGCCGCTGGTGGAGTTTGAGTTGTCGGCCGAATTTGATGCCTTCTTTTCATCGGGTTTTTTGACGACAAAGTCGACGCGTCGACGGCCGGCTTCAGCGTCGTCCAACAGCTCTTGCGCCCGCGAATTGTCGGGGTCGATCTCAAGTGCTTTCTTCAAGGGCGGGATCGCCTCCTGATATTTGGCAAGTTTGATGAGGATAGCACCCAGTTCGGTCTGATATTCTGTATCATCGGGCGAGAGTTTTACTGCCTGTTTGAGGGCTTTTGCGGCGTCTTCGTCCTCGTTCAGTTTGTTATACGCACGGCCCAAATTAAAGAACGCGCTGTGATCCTCGGCATTTTTATCTATCAGCTTTTTATACGCATCGACCGCTTTTTCGAATGCCTCTTCCGACCTCGTTTTAATTTCAGTTGTCTTTTTGCCTTGCGGCGCCGGAGTAGCGACAGCGTCTGCCACCTCAAGCGTCTCGTCTCGCTTTTCGATAAGCGCATATGCGATCCCAAGCTTAAAATAGGCCTCAGCCAACTCGGGATCTAAAGCAATAGCTTGGTTTAGAGCCTCGATCGCTTTTTCGGTCTCGCCGGTGTCGAGCAGCTT
>JBDTMQ010000075.1:0-4299 GCA_039934155.1 Acidobacteriota bacterium
CAATTACACAGTCATCCTCGATGGTTACACTGCCCGATATCCCGGTTTGAGCGGCGATCACACATCGCTTGCCGACACGCACGTTATGTCCGATCTGGACGAGATTATCGATCTTTGTGCCTTCGCCGATACGAGTTTCGCCGAGGGCTCCGCGGTCGACGCATGTGTTGGCACCGATCTCGACATCGTTGTCGATCACGACGGTCCCGATCTGGGGAAACTTTACATGCGCTCCGTCATTATCACGCACATATCCGAATCCGTCGGCGCCGATAACCACTCCGGAATGTAAGATGACGCCGTCGCCCAGAGTGCATCCGTCCTCGATCACAACGTTCGGGTAGATCACGCACCGTTTTCCGATCGTTACGCGGTCACCCAAGCGGGCACCGGCGTGGACCTGCGTTGCTTCACCGACCGATGAGGCTTCGCCGATGCTGGAAAACGCACCAACAAAAACTTCCTCGGCGATAACGGCATTCTTTCCGATCGCGGCGGACGGGTGGATATCAGGTTCCGGCTTCACCGGTGGACACAGAGCCGCAGCCGTTTGCGCAAAAGCGAGTTTGGGCCGGTCGACGGTGATCAGCGTAATGTCAGCCTCAAAATTGCATCCCGCCGCGACGATCAGGCACGAAGCGGAAATATCCGCCGGCAGGTCATGGCCTTCGAAAAATGCGACATCGCCTTTCGAAGACGTTTCCAACGAAGCGACCGAAATAATTTCAAGATCGCCGTCGCCGGAGAAAGTTCCTCCCACCAATTCTGCTATGTCGCGAACTTTCATGGATGTGAATTTACCCTGTCCGGCGGAAATTGTCAGGTTATCAGCGCTTTTCGACCTCGTCGACGACCGTTTGCAGGAAGATTTCCATGCCCTCGATCCGCATCCCATCACGCTTGGCCAGACGTTTCAGAATAGGTGCCGACTCGCTGTCAAGAAAATCGAGATCGGCCAGGTCGATAGTCACCGACGCGTTGCATGAATCGACGAGTTCGTCCGCCAGCCTTTCTATAAGCCGAGCATCCTCGAGTGTCATCTCGCCTTCAACGCGGAGGGTCGTCTTCCCCGGCTGCGTGTCGTCCTCGATCTGTCTGATGTGTGTGGCCATAACCTTTATTCGAGCTAGATCATTGTACGCTGTCCGGCAAAATGTGTTTCACCTGATCAGATGCGCGTTTTACCGACAAGGTCATATAAACACCGCCGAATATGAACGATACCGCTGCAAAAAACCCGGCCCCCAGATGTTCTCTGAGAAAGATAACGGCCAGGATAAATCCGATCACAGGCTGAAGGTAAATAAATACGGCGACGATCGACGGACTCACACGGGCAAGCGCCCACGCATTAAAAAGATATGGCGCCGCTGTGGCCACCACTGCAATATACAGTATCGACAGTGCGATCCCCGGGCTGATCGATCCGGATGGGACCGACGCGAACGACCATAAACCTACAGGGCCGCATATCGCGGATGCGAAAATAAAGATCCACGTGATCGATCTGAGCGCGCCGTTTCGCATTACGGTATTTTTCGAGGTCGCGACATAGATGCCGTAAAAAAGTGAATTGCAGATTATCAGCAGGTCGCCGACGGTCGATTCTGCGGAAAAAGACGCATTCCGCGGATCGATAAGTATCAAAACGCCAACAGCGGCCAGGACGATCCCCGCTACCGTGCGAAAGCGGATCAATTCAGTACCGGCAAACCACCCTGCCATTATCGTAAATATCGGGATAGTTGCAGCCAAAAGGGAAGCATTTGCGGCTTTTGTGAGTGACAGTCCGCCGACGAAGAACATTTGATTGAGAGTAACGCCAAACAGACTGAGAACGGCCAGTCGAAGGTAGTCGCCACGATCGGCGAGGGCCAGTCCGCCGCGAAATCGCTGCACGACGAACAAAATAAGCGCGGTAATAACGACACGAAAGCCCACCAGGGCGAACGCCGGAATCACGGTCAGGACCGTTTTTCCTATAACGGGCAGCGACCCGAAACATGCCTGGACAGTGATCAGGGCGACATACGGCATTGCCCGCCGCCCGGAACGGTCTTCCACGGCCCCCGAAGTCCTATCCGAAACAAATCCCGAAAGGTCGTCAGAATTTTTCTTCACTTTTCACCGCATTTTCATTATTATTCTCGGGCCTCAAATATCACCCGATATTAGCAACAAAATCTAATAGCAGGTAACAAGGTGAAGTCATTGTGTTGTGTGGCCGTATGTCTCGTATTGTCCTTGTGTATTTCGACTCACGCCCAGACCTCGCCGGCACCGCCGGTTCCCGCACAAGAGGCTAAGGCGATCGAGTTTTTCGATCGCGGCAACGCCTGCGGACCGGAAGATCACAAGTGCCGGATCGAGAACTTTTCAAAAGCGATCGACATCTCTCCCGGGTTTGTCGAGGCATTCAACAACCGCGGCTCGGCTTATCTTCTTCAAAACGATCGAACGGCGGCCCTTGCCGACTATTCACGCGCCGCGGCCGAGCCGGGGTTTGCTCCTGCATTTTATAACCGAGCCGTACTTTACACCGGTCAAAAAGAATATTCGCGGGCGGTCTCAGATTTTAACACTGTTATCAAACTCGAGCCCAACCTGATGTTTGCCTACGCCGGCCGCGGAAACGCACAGTTGAAGTTGGGAAATTACGATCTGGCGATCGAGAACTATTCGCGGGCACTGGATCTCGATCCGAAATTCGGCCAGACGCATTACAACCGAGGACTCGCGTATCTTTTCAAGCAGGACCTCGACAAAGCGATCACGGATTTCACGAGCTCTATCGAGCTCGAACCGCAGCTTTCGTTCGCATTCCTGAATCGCGCGGCATGTCTGACTCAACGCGGCAAGGACAGGGAAGCTGTTGCGGATCTTACAAGATTCATCGAGATCGAACCGACGGATGAACGCGGCTTTCTTCGGCGGGCCGAGGCTTTGGCACGGATCGGGTCGACCGCGGCCGCGGAAGCGGACCTAAAAAAGGCCGCCATGCTAAGAGGCGGCCAGTCAAAAAGCGTTTTGTGAAGCCCTGGTTACATCAGCATCAGCACCGGATTTTCCATCAGCTGTTTGAATGTCTGCAGGAATTTTGCACCGGTAGCACCGTCAACGACGCGGTGATCGCAGGACATTGTCACATTCATAATGTTCCGCACGACGACCTGGCCGTCTTTCACGACGGGTACCGGCATTGATCCGCCAACGGCAAGGATGCCTGACTCAGGCGGGTTGATAATGGCAGTAAATTCTTTGATGCCCATCATACCCAGATTACTGATAGAAAATGTTGCACCGGTGTACTCTGCGGGTTGAAGCTTGCGCTCTTTAGCACGGGCGGCCAGCTCTTTGACCTCGGCGGAAATTTCGGCAAAACCTTTTAAATTCGCCCCGCGAACGACTGGCGTGATCAGGCCTTCTTCCACTGCGACCGCAACGCCGACATCCGCCTGTTCATAAAATCTGATCACATTGTCTTGAAACGAGGCATTCACAAACGGGTGCTTCATCAGCGACATCGCAACGACCTTCACAATAATGTCGTTAACGCTGACCTTCTCGTCATCTGAGCGGTTGGCATTTAGCTGCTTTCGAAGTGAAAGCGCGTTGTCCATTTCGATCTCGACCGTCAGATAGAACGTCGGAACCGGGCCGATCGACTGAGTCAGGCGTTCAGCGATGACCTGGCGCATTTTCGATGTTGCTTCGTCGCGATAAGGCGAGGCGCCGACCACTGTCGAAGGCGTGAATGTTTTTCGTGTTGATGGCTTTGCTGACGCATCGCCGGACTCAAGAAACGCCTCGACGTCGCGTTTAATAATGCGCCCATTTGGCCCTGATCCGGAAACTGACCGAAGATCGATACCATTGTCGGCGGCGATCCTGGCGGCGATCGGCGAAACTATCAGCCGACCGTTGCCGCCGGCAGACGTCGCGGCTGACGAGACTGTCGGTGCGCGCTCGGGCTGAGTTTTTGGTTTTTCTTCCGTGCTCTCGGCTGTCTTGGCTGGAGTTTCGGCGGGCTTTTCATCAGTTTTGGCTTGCGTTCCGTTCTCTTCTGCGGCCGGTGCTTTCTTTTCCGACGCTTTGCCGTTCGCTGAAACGTCTTTCAAAAGGTCTGAGATGTCTTCGCCCTCTTTTCCCGTTATAGCGATCGCTTCGCCCAGGGCAGCGGTCTCACCTTCGCCTTTAAGGATCTTTAACAGAGTTCCGCCGGTAAGCGCCGTCATCTCCATTGTGGCCTTGTCGGTATCGACCTCGGCGATCGTCTCGTTCGCCTCGAACTTATCACCT
>JBDTMQ010000076.1:0-5845 GCA_039934155.1 Acidobacteriota bacterium
CCGGCAAGTGTGGACACTATTCCGAGCTCGGCAAATGTCGAGGACCATGTTTCGACGGGTGCTTCTGCGATTTCAAGCCTCCCCGGTAAGCGCTCGGGTATGAATCGGTCGAACAAAAACGCGCCAAGCAATAAAAGGAAAGCAGCGTGGAGCAAGACAAGATAGATCACCCATGCGCCGCGAACCAGCGATTGTTTTGTGCCGGCCATATACCAAATTGTAGAACGCACTCGACGGCGCCCGCAAGAGTTTTACGATATGATTGTGTGAGACACCCGATATGGAACGTTCAAGCCCCGATCGATCATACTTTCAAAACGTTCGACCTGAGTTCACGATGCACGGCGGCATCGTCGAGGGCCGGCTGCTGCCGGAATATGGCGCGATCTTTGTTGCGCACGGCGGTGCGATACCGCCGCCGGCGGTCGTTTTCGCGGACGAGAGCGAAGTATCCAGATTTCAAACTCTGGTAGGCTGGCAAACCGAACAAATATGCGGATTTTCGATTTCGCTTCAGCCCCCGGCGATGAAAGCACTCCTGGCGGCCATTGACGCGGCTGCCGTTTACGGCATGTCGATCACACCTCGCGGAGCGGATTCAGGCCGGCGACGCTATGACGACACGATCGCGCTATGGGCGAGCCGTGTCGAGCCGGCCCTCGACTATTGGACTGAAGCCGGGCGGATAAGTCGTGAACAGGCTGAATCGATAAGATCATTCTCGCCCGTTGACCAGGCGGCCGCGATATTTCAACTCGAAGAAGAGGGAATTTTCTTCGCAAAAGACCTGTCAAAATCCGTGATCTATTCAGTGGCGCCGCCGGGAACGTCTCAACACCTGGCGATGCTGGCGTTTGATGCTGCCGAATTCGACGATCTGGCCGTCAGAGATATCCTCGCTTCGCACGGCTGGTTTCAGACCGTTACGTCGGATCTTCCGCATTTTACCTATTTAGGAATGACGCGCAGTGAACTGCCGGGATCGGGTTTAAAGCCCGTGATCAGCGCCGGCAGGGAATTTTGGCTGCCCGATCTTTGATGTTAAGGGTTACCGCAGACTGTTGTTGATCGCATTCAATACCTCGCTGCCCGGGCAAAGATCATCCTGAGAGATAGCATTGAGCGGTCTTTCCGACGTGCGAAGCATTTCGTGAAGGTCGGCCGTCTCGCGATCCATATATAACAACCCCGTCAGTATCTCGCCGTTTTGTTTTGCATGATGGATCGCATTCATTGCCGAATTTCTGTCAAATGGGTCCCAGTTCTTGGCCAGCTTGTGCAGTCGAATGACCGTTCCGTCGTGCATCATCAGATCGTTGATCGAACCAGCCTCATAGCTGGTCGTGATCTCATTCATCATCGGCGCGAAATCCATCATGCCCGTGATCTCGACATGTTCGCGAACGTAATCATACGATTTGGTCGATCCCGGATTATTGTTGAAAGTGACGCAGGGGCTGATTACATTCAAAAGCGCAAAACCGTTATGATGCATCGCCGCTTTTAACAGCGGCACGAGCTGCTCTTTGTCGCCGGAAAAACTTTGAGCGACAAAGCTTGCGCCAAGCTCGATAGCGAGGCTTGCAAGATCGATCGCTTCGAAAAGATTCACGCTTCCTGCCTTACTCTTCGAGCCGACGTCGGCAGTCGCCGAATCCTGGCCCTTGGTCAGACCGTAACAGCCGTTGTTCATCACCAGGTAAACCATGTTCAGGTTGCGCCTGACGACGTGGACGAACTGTCCCATGCCGATCGACGCTGTATCGCCATCGCCCGAAACGCCAAAATATATCAGCTCCCGGTTCGCCAGATTCGCACCCGTTGCCACGCTCGGCATTCGGCCGTGCACGGAATTAAACCCATGCGAGTTCGACAAAAAATACGCTGGCGATTTCGAAGAGCAGCCGATGCCCGAGAGCTTCGCCACCTTATGCGGTTCGATATTCATCCCCCAGCACGCCTCGACGATCGCGGCGTTGATCGAATCGTGTCCGCAGCCTGCACACAATGTAGAAAGCGCGCCTTCGTAATAATCGACCGTGTAACCGAGGTCGTTCTTAGGCAATGCCGGGTGTCGGAATGTTGATCTAACATAGGTCATAGTCTGTTCAAGTGATCAGAGGGTTGCGGGACACTGTTGGGCCCCGTCTGGATTATAGGCAAGTTTCACACGCTTTACCAATATTCGACCGGCCGAAACAGTGAAATAAAAATTGACAGCAATACTGCCCGTCGTTGTACCTTTGAATTGAAATTCGAAAGACCAGGTCTACGGCGGGCAGTACTGCCTTGAATAAGATCAGCAGCAAGCTGTCGTCACATTTGTTTGACGGCCTTCAACATCGACAAATGTCGGAACGCAACAGGTCTTGTTAGCCGCTGCTTGAACCTCCTCTGATAGATTGTCTTCGATAACGGTGAAAACCTCCCACTCATTCCCGTCGGGGTCACTGACCCATGCTTTGTCCTGCACCGCATAGCAGCACGTAGTATTCATTTCTTCCCGAGGCTGCAGGCCGGCCGCCTGCCATCGTGACTTGAGTTCGATCACGTCGTCCGTAGATGCCACCTGAATGCCCAGGTGTGACAACGCGCCTTTGCCTTCGAATGGAACCTCATTCAATGTAAAATTTAGCGACGGTTCGGCCACGTCAAATTTTGCATAGCCGGTCCTGACCTTGCTGGGTTCGATCCCGAACATTTGTTTGTAAAAATCGATGCTGTTTTCAACATTCGTAACATTGATGGCGAGATGCGCCTTTAGTGTATTTGCCATAGTATGCCTCCAAAACTTTTCCTCAATTACGGATATCCGTAATTGTCAAAGCATATCAGTTTTTATAATTATGTCAAGACGTAATTGTTATGTGTTATAATTATTTTTGTATGGGCCGAAAACTTGCTTTCAATGCCGAATTATTTTTTGCCGCGTTTGCCGATAACACCCGCCTAAGATTGCTTAATCTAATGCGAGACGGCGAGGTCTGTGTGTGCTTTTTTGCCGAGGCGTTGGGAACGAATAATCCGAAAATTTCGCGACACCTTTCATATCTAAAAAGGGCCGGACTGGTTAGCGGCCGACGCGAGGGCAAATGGATACATTACAGCATCCAGAAGCCGACTGATCAGCCTGCAAAAGCTGTTCTAGATGCTGTGATGGACATGTTCGGCGGCGACCGCCAGATGCAGGACGATCGTAAAAGAATGGAAGAAATATGCTGCGCACCACCCAGACCTGTTGCCATAACCAAACGATCTTGAAACTGTCGATTTGCCCATTTTGACTCGCCGGCACAAAAAAAAGGAAGCCCCTCGGGGCTTCCTTTTTTTTGTAAGAAACTTTCCAGTAATTTACAGCGTCGGCCCACTGTAACCGAAGGCCATTTTCCATGCATCGCCTTCTTTCACATAGACTGACATCATGTTTTGCGTACCATTTTTTGATCCGTAACATGTGCCGTCCGACCAGCCATTGAAGATCAGCATTTCGGCTGTAGGGGAGAGCTGAATTCCAACCCCGTCTTTCACGTCGACCTTAGTCACGCCTTCGCAGGGCATTTCCGCCCAGTATTTGATTATGCCTGCACGGTCATCCAGCCACGAACCGCTGGCATTCAGAAGGGCGGCGTTCTTTGCCGTTAGCGCATCGAGGCCTTTTGTATCTTTATTTTTCCATGCTTCCCAACCGGCCAGCTCTGCTTTTACAAGTGCGTCCGTGTTAGCCGATTTTGTCATTGTCGGTGCATCGGTCGCGGCTGGGGAATTCGAGTTTGAGTTGGTGTTTGCAGTTTTATTCGCCTCGGCGGTGGAGACTTCTTTCTTCGGCGCTTCGGCCACGGGCGCTGTTGGATTCATGTTGGATGTAATGGCGTTCTCCGTATGAAATGCTGCCTGCCATTTGTCCCCGTTTCGAACAAAGACCGTAGCCGCTCGAACAGGGCTGGGAGACTTTTCGACTTTGCCGCCCGGGCCGTCGTTGCATGTTCCGTCAAACGTTCCTTTGTAACTAAGAACGTATGTGTCGTTATCCACCTTGAGCATCTTCGGCTCGTCCAGTGAAAAGCTCTTCATATCGCATTTAGTACCTGCGATACCTTTGAGTTCCGCCGCCCTGGAGCCGGCGTGGCCGGGTCGCGAAAACTTGTCGCTCAAAAACCCTTCAAAGAATTTGGAATCTCCTTTGAAATATGCTTCGTTTGCCTGTTTATCCAATGCCAGTAGTGCATCGGATGTCGGCTCTGCCGCTGCCGGCTTGCCAGCATTGGCGTTGTTATTTGTCGTATTTGTTGCGACGTTGCCGGCCGGCTGCGCGCCGCAGGCTGCGAGCGCGATCGCCACGACAAAAAGCGCGATAGTATTAATGGTCCGTTTCATAATGATCTCCTGTCTGCAAATTCGGAGGACGAAAGAACCCTTGAGTTCCCTCGAGAACCGTTTAAAGCGATCTCAGTGTGGTCTGAAGTGACCTAAAGATTGCAGAGAGTTATAGGAATGTCAAGACACAATAAAGGGGAGCCCGAAAGGGCTCCCTATCAGAAAGAAACGAGAAGATCTACATGCCCGGCCCAGGCATTGATTCAAACATGAACGCAAGTTTCCACGCATCGCCTTCTTTCACGTAAAACGCTGTCGTATAAAGGCTCCCGTTCTTTTCGCCGTCGCAGGTGCCATCGGCCGATCCCTTGCCGGTAAGGATCTCTACCGTTGGCGAAAGCGCGGTAGCAAACCCGTCAGTGAACGATGTCTTTGTTATACCTTCACACTTCATATCGGCGGTCCATAATTTGATCACGTTCGCCTGGCCGGAATGCCAGTTTCCCGCCGGATCGAGGAAAGAAAGGTCTTTGGTCGTATTTGCCTCGAACCACTTAGCATCTTTGTTCTTGAAAGCTTCCCATCCTGAGCCGTGGAGTTTTGTCAGAGCCTCAGTGTTGGCATCAGCTGTAGCGGGTGCCGGCGCCGGAGCGGACGTCGCATTTGAAGCTGTATTTGAATCGGCCGCCGGTTTATCGGGCTTATTGGCGTCGTCCTTCATCGGCTCGGCTTTTTTATCGGCCGCCGCTGGCGCTGCGGGAGCAGAACTGGCCGATAGGACCGCATTCTCGCCATGGAAAACTCCTTTCCATTTCTCACCGTCGCGCATGTAAACGCTGGACGCACGGGTCGGGCTCGGGATCTTCATGCTTTTCCCGTCCGGTCCGACACACGTTCCGTCATAATTGCCCTTATAGCTAACGACATATGTATTGTCATCGATCCGCGACATTTGCGGGTCTTCGAGCGACCAGGTCTTAACGTCGCATTTTACTTCCGCCATCATCTTTCCCAGATCGGACTTGCTCATCCGCTTTCCGTTGCCGAACTCGACAAATTTGTCCGAAAGGAAATCTTCAAAGAATTTGGCGTCGCCTTTCATCCAGGCCTCGTTCGCCTGCTTGTCCATTGCAAAGAGCGCATCGACGGTCGGAGCAGCCGCAGTTGATTTTGCTGCGTTGGCATTTGTGTTGGTATTGGCGTTGTTTGTTGTCGAATTTCCGGCCGGCGCTCCGCACGATGAAAGCCCAATAGCGGCCGTCAGCAAAGGTATCGCAAAACAGATCCGTTTCATAAATAGTCTCCTCAAGTTGAAATCGAAAGTATCTGGTTACAAAGTCCTTTTTTAAGAACTCGTTACTGTTATCTAACTGTCGCTTGAAATTGCCCTAAAGATTACACCGCCGGCAATTAATGTCAAGTGAAAGAACCGCGTAACGGTGCGGATCAGTTGTCTCGAAAATTCCTCCGGTTGAGACTGCCATGTTAGCAGCTTGTTCCATAAACTCCGCTGACAAGGAAAAGTTTCGCC
>JBDTMQ010000077.1:0-2553 GCA_039934155.1 Acidobacteriota bacterium
CCCGAAAGCCGGGTTTTTGCAATGGCGTGCCCGAATGACGCCCGGTACGGTTGCGGCATCGCTGACCGAGCTCAATGTCGCATATCAGCCATTTAACATTGCGCCCGAGGTGCTTTCGATAGCGATCCACCCAACGAATGTGGGCCTTCTTTCTAATCCGCCGCCTCAGATCGATCCAAATATCGAGTTGTCTGGGCTCGACCCGGCGGCATTCGGCGTCGCCCTCGCTGCGATTCCGCCAAGACGCGTTTATCAGAGGGCCGCCCGTGCACTGCAGTGGAGGGCCGAGGATCGCAACGGTGATAAACTTACTTACGACCTATATTTTAAAGAGGCGGGCGATGCCGATTGGAAGATTTTAAAGCGCGATCTCACAGACGCGTTTTATACGATCGACGGACTGACGCTTGCGGACGGTCGGTACACGGTACGGATCGTGGCCCGCGATACGCCGTCCAATCCCGTCGGAAAAGATCTGAGCGGCGACCGTATCAGCGAACCGTTCGATATCGATAACGGCCAGCCGACCGTTACGGCCGGAGCGCCGACAGTGACGGGTGAGAAGGCCCGCGTGGTCTTTTCGGCATCGGACAGATCCGGGTATCTTTCGCGTGCGGAATACAGCATCAACGGAGGCGAATGGCTGCCTGTTTACGCCGACGACGGTATCTCGGACGGACCCGAAGAACGATATACGGTCGAGATCCCGGTCAGATCGCCGGGTGAACACTCGATCACGATCAGGGTTTACGATGCCAGCGGAAACGCCGGGAATGCGAGAGCGGTGGTCAGGAAATGATCAGGGTTTCTTTGGCAGGGTCATGGTTTCGCCTTCGCTGTCCATTGCAAGGTTCCTGGTCGTGCCGTCTGTCACGCTTGGCGGAACCAGATCACCGGTCTTGAACCTCGATTCAGGGGAAATGTAATTGGAATTTCCCGCCGGTAATGCGGAATTTACCGCCGGCGGTAAGGGGTTAGACGCTGGAGCCGGCGGCAGCGGCGATGCCGTCATTTTTCCGTACTTCATATATTCGGCGACGCCCTTTGAGAGAAGCCCGAAAGCCGGAAACAACATTGCCCACCACCACGAATGCCCGTTCGCAATATTTAAGAACAACAGTCCCATTGCAACGACGACAAAGCCGATTCCCATGATGATGCTTTTGATGGCATCGGCGTAGATCTCGTTGGGATCGCTACGGCGACGCGCATCGAGATGGATCTGAGCGACGGCCGGGTTTGTCATTGTCGCGGGCAGATTGCCGCTCAAAACCGCCGACACGTTGCCGAGATCGGTACCACAGCTCCGGCAGAACTTGCCAGTTTCAGGATTTTCGATTCCGCATTTCGGACAATACATAAATTCAGCTGCGGTCTTTCGATCTCTTCGCAGTGTTTCGTTGGCGGACCGCCTCAAATAATATTACGCCGGCCGCGACCGATACGTTCAATGATCCTATTTTTCCATACATCGGGATTTTTACCAACACGTCGCAGTTCTCGGCGACCAGCCGGTGAAGCCCGCTTCCCTCGCTGCCTAGTACGAGCGCCGTCGGCCGCGACCAATCCCAATCGACGTGATCGGCGGCGGCATCGGCATCGGTTCCGACGACCCAGATGCCGCGAGATTTGAGCTCATCGATCAAGCGATTCAGATTCGTGACCTTGGCAACTTTTACGTATTCGGTAGCACCGGCCGACGACTTGACTACCGTTTCGTTGAGCCGTGCAGCCCGCCGCTCCGGAACAAAAACGCCGTCAACTCCGGCGCATTCGGCCGTTCGCAGGACCGCGCCGAGATTTCGCGGATCTTCGATGCCGTCGAGCACGAGGAAGAGTGCCGGGTCTGACGCATTGTCTAAAATATCGTCGGCCGGTACATATTCCGCCGCGGCCGCAAACGCCAGCACTCCCTGATGATTTGCCTGCGCTCCCGCAAGCCGCGATAGACCTTCCTTCGGCAGCCGGTCAACGGTCACGCCGTTTGCCCTCGCCAACTCAGCAACTTCGCGAAGGCGATGTTCTTTTGCGCCGGTCGCGATCACGATGCGCTCGATCTTGCCGGGATGCGACCGAAGAGCTTCGAGTACCGGTATCACCCCGTAAATGTGGGCCGGCGGCGGCGCGGGCCCGGACCGCTGGTCAGGTCGTCCCTCGTGCCTCGTGTCCGCGGGTTTATTCTCGTACTTTTTCCTCATAAAAGTCGCTGCCGCATTCGCGAGTATTTTGTGAACTGAATAGCGTTCGAGCTTCTCACGACGTTGAGCATACTTTTTTTGCCGAGACGGGTTCCCTGCAAACCCATCGAATCGCGACTCGGCATGATCGTCCAAATAATGTCGAGATCGGCCCGAAGCGTGTCGTAAAGATCGTCAAGAACCGCTGCCGACGCCAATGTCCTTAAATGCTTTTTGACCGTTATCATATTCGTCCGAGCGAGCAGCGATTTGCTCGCGCCTAGACCCGAGAAATCGAACCCGGTCGGTACGATCCGCCATCCGTGGCCGTTATCGGCCGAATAAATGTCGATCACCGGCGTTTCGTCATCAAGAA
>JBDTMQ010000078.1:0-4200 GCA_039934155.1 Acidobacteriota bacterium
GATCTCGCATTATCTTCACCTGATGAAAGAAGAAGGCGAAGAATTTACCGAGAAAATGATCATCAGAGGAAGCCTTGAAAGGCTTGTTCCTGTGTTAATGACTGCGCTTACAGCCGGGTTGTCCCTCGTGCCGTTCATCCTGGCCGCCGACGCTCCGGGCAAGGAAATTCTGCATCCGCTCGCGGTGGTGGTGCTAGGCGGAATTTTAACCTCGACTCTACTAGATCAACTTGTAACACCGGCTGTTTTTTATAAGTTCGGACGGCCGAGTGCCGATCGAGTGATTGCCGAACGCGACGGGCTAGGCGGAAATGATTTTGACGAGAACGCCGGCATTCCGCCATTCGGAACGCGGACGCCACGGTTAGCAGATTAATTAGCAAAAATTGAGTCGAATAGGACCAAACGGTGAGGAGAAATTTACGATGAATTTGAGTATTAAGAGATTGCTACTGGCGGCCATTGCTGTCGCGGTCGGGGCTGGTGTTTTCGCGTTTAGGACTGACGAGAAGGTTTCGGCTCAGACAGACGAAGTAAGAGCGGTAACGGATGTCTTAACGCGTGAAGCCGCGGCGGTCGAGAAGGGTGATATGGCCGCTCTCGATGCGATCTGGGCGAACAGCGAAGACGTGACGGTCTTTGAAAGCGGTCACGCAAACTATGGCTGGACCGATTATCGGAACACCCATCTTGCCCCGGAACTAAAAGAGTTCAAAAACACTAAATACTCATTTTCCGATCTTAAGGTAAAAGTCGATGGCAAGACCGCGTGGGCGACATTCAAATACTCGCTTGCAGCCGAAATGGGTACACGAAAAGTAGAAAGTAGTGGCCTGGGGACGGCGGTTTTAGAAAAGCGTGATGGCAAATGGCGGATCGTACACTGGCATTCGAGCGCTCCGCGCAGATCCCCGGCAACTCAGCCCTCGCAGTCTTCCAACGGTTAATCTGACTCTAAGCAACGGCGGCCGCAAACGCCTCAATACTAGTAAGAATCTTTATGAAGACAGGAGGAATAGTAATAGGTGTTATTGGAATAGCCCTCTTTGCGTGGCACTTGATTAAAGTGAGTTCAAATCCTGACTACGTAGGCTATGCGTCGCACCAAGTAATGTCCGTCAACGGCGTGCTCGTGTTCATCTTTGGTGTGGCCCTTTATTTTTTAGGCCGATGGCGAAAGAAAAGAAAGGGAAGCCCCCGCCGGGCGTCTGAGTGAATGATCTGCTGCACAGCGGTGCCAATTGGAGATAAGGCGTCAATGGAGTGATCGCGTTGATCAGCGGAACGACGTGTTGGATCGACATCCACTCCCAGCCGGCTGGAGTCGTGGATAGATCTGTGGGGCAGTTTCTTGAGTAAAAGGTTTTGGGCCTTTATTGGGGCTGAATTCATCAGCGCATATTAGGTCCACTTGTCACACTCGGAAAAAGAACTTCCGGGGCGGATTTATAGGAGGAAACAAATGGCTACACACAAGGATCCGATCTGCGGAATGCAGGTAGAAGAAACGGAGGCAGCTGGGCAAACGGATTACGAAGGGACAACCTATTATTTTTGTTCGACAGGATGTAAGGACAAGTTTGAAGCAAGCCCCACAGACTATTTACATGAATAATCAAAAGCGTCGCGGCAAACTGTTTGCCGCGACGCTTTCTTTGCCCGCTCAAAAAGGTGCGGAGGCTCTGCGACGTAAGAAGGGAATCGAAAAGCACGTCAGGTTTTGCGATAAATCAGGTCATCAAAATTATGAAAGACATGAAGCAGTTCTAATGTGTGATAACACAAATCTTCAAGACGCCGAGATTAAGGAATTGTGCAGAGGTATAATCTCATCTCAGCAAACGGAGATTGATTGGATGAAGGTTAAACTGAACGAACTCGAAAAGAGATAATACACGCGTATGTTCGTCGGCTCTCATCGTCAAGTACTCGGATCTCTAGGATGAGATTCATCGTTCGAATTAGCACTGTGCTAAGAACACACCATAAAACACTGAACCACAGGTTTCGAATTTCGGCCAGACGTACGAAGTAGTTTGCAGGCTTTATGTCCTCATTGCCGCCCTCGATAAACATCTCCGAATCGGCTACCCATTTATATCCGCGATCCCCAATGACAATCTGATATCCCAAAACCACCGTGCGGTTAAATTCGTTTTGTCCGATCGCCAGATCTCTAAAGGCTAATCTTGGCCTCGAAAGGCTTGAAGGGTGTGCGATGTGAATGGATGACTTGGTTATGTTGGTTGACGAGTATTTTCACCTTGACATTATTGCACGGGGAAAAATACTATGCGCTAACGCCCCTATGCTCGAACAAGTCAATAATCCAGACTCCTACGTTCGTGCGTAACCTTAGGTACTTCCCGAAACTGTCCCCAAAATATTGCACGCCAAATTGTATGAGGTTGATTGGATATGGGTTAAGACCAATATTCGACCAGCCTTCATTCCTATATGTGCGCAAACACACCGACTAAGGGGTTTTAACTTGATTTAATTACAAGTACGTCCAGGTCCATTTGAATAAAGTCTGAATGCCTTATAAAACCCGCATTCAGACGGCCGACTATTGTTCGAACAAACACTCGTCCCCCGAAGCAAATGTGTCCCGGACGAAGAAGAACGCAGTGTGTGAACATTGCTAATTCTGAAGTACAAAGAGTCAAAAAGGAGATCGATAAATGGGTGCACAAACACAGCAGAGCAAATACGGATTCAGCAGGACGGTCGAAATTCCTTTTGAGGCGGCCATTGAGAAAACACGGGCCGCTCTTAAAGGAGAAGGGTTTGGGGTGCTTTCGGAGATTGATATCAAAGAGAAGCTAAAAGAAAAGCTCGATGTTGATTTTCGTCGGTACACGATCCTTGGTGCGTGCAACCCCTCGCTCGCCTACAAAACATTGCAGGAGGATTTGGGAATTGGGCTGCTTCTGCCGTGCAACGTGATCGTTTACGAAGCGGACGATAACACTAAGTCCGTGGTTTCGGCCGTCGATGCGAAGGCGATGTTATCGGTCGTCGGAAACAACGCGACACTGGATCAGGTCGCTACAGAAGTCAACGACCGGCTTCAGCGAGTGATCAGCAGTCTATGAGGCATATTCAAATTGTCCAGTCAAAGAATTTGACTTTAATGGACTCGGTAAAACAAGGAGAAAAATCATGAAAACGAAAGCACATCTATTCACTGCGATCTTAACGGTCGCGATGCTGATTGCAGGAGCTCATGGCATAGACGCCCAGAGCAAAATGGCCAAAATGCAAGACAAGCCGATGGACATGTCACAGATGATGAAAGCCCCGCATCACATGCTGATTATGGCTCATATGAAAAGCATGTCTGAGTTCACTAGGACGCTCCATCATCAGGCGATGATGCCTATGGCGTTGGATGCCGAATTCGCACGAGCAGCCGTAGCCGAGCTACGGCATGATTTTGACGCAATTGCTGCCATCCATCAAAAACACATGGGGTCGATGAGTCCTGAGATGAAATCAAAAATGGATGGTATGAGCCCCGAGATGAAGGCAAAGATGCAGGTGATGATGGAAAAGATGGACAAGGAACGCTCGCTGATAAACGATCAGGTCAGTGCTCTTGAGACGGATGTGAAGGCCAAAACTCCGGACTCTAAGCAAGTGGCGATGCACGCCACCGCTCTGCTCAAACACCTTGACATGATGTCGAAGATGCATGGCGGAACCAAAGCGGGTATGAAGATGGCGATGAAGTAGTGACATCGCAGTCGCGGAAATCCTGTCAACCCGTACGGAGATAGATTTAAGTTATGGAGCGTCGTAAATTCTTACAGTCTGCGTTATTTGGCACAGCAGTATTAAGCTCGACGGGAGCAGGAATCCTGTTCAGCTCCTGTGACCAGCAACCGTTGGAAGCGAAATCGGCGTTTGTACCGGATGTTGAATTGGTATTGGCCGCGGCACCTGACGAAGTAGTTTTGCTGCCGGGTCGCCCCACGCCTGTATGGCGATTCACGGGCCAACTCACCAAAGGGCCGGCAGACACGCTTCAGACGATCGCCGGTTCCTACCTTGGGCCGGTCATTCGCTTACGGCGCGGCCAAAAGGTTCGCGTTCGTTTCGCCAACAAACTCAACGAACCCTCGATCGTCCACTGGCACGGCCTGGACGTGCCAGAGAACGCTGACGGCCATCCACGACTTGCGGTCGACGCTGGTA
>JBDTMQ010000079.1:0-9146 GCA_039934155.1 Acidobacteriota bacterium
GGAAAACGACATTGATCCTGGGCATCCTTTTACTTCTGGTCGGATTGGCCGTCGAAACAATGGCCTGGAATTACCTGCCGATCTGGTACCACGTTCTATTCCTATTGCTGATCGTTCCTATGACCATCGTTGGCGGAAAACTACGCTCGGCCAACAACGCTTAGGAGGTTTCGTATGCGGATACTTATAGCCGGCATCGTCGGCGGAATTGTGATGTTCATGTGGGGAGCTTTCTCTCACATGGTGATCGGTATGGGCGAAGCGGGCGTCAAGAACGCGCCGAACGAGCCGGCGGTCGTAGCCGCTCTGAAAGCGAATCTTACAGAACCCGGATTCTATTTTGTCCCCGGGATGGATATGTCCCGCGAACAGACAGCCGAAGAGAAGGCCGCCTGGACGGCAGCCTATACGACCGGCCCGAATGCGATCATCGTCTATCATCCGACCGGCGAAACGCCAATGTCACCCCGACAATTCGGTGTCGAACTCGGATCAAACATTGCGGCGGCTTTGATCGTAGCGCTTTTCTTTACCTGGCTGACCCCGTCATTTTCAAAACGCGTTGCACTTGCAACTCTGGTCGGATTGGTGGCATGGCTTTCGGTAAACGTTTCGTACTGGAATTGGTACCGCTTTCCCGGCAGTATGATGGCGTCTGAGCTGATCGAAGAATTAATAGGTTGGTTCCTCGTCGGCCTTGTGATGGCTTTCATTGTTCGGTCGGGCCGGACCTGAGCCGGAGACTGCCGTACGACTGATCATCACCGGAAGCGGCAAGACGGCCGTCTTTCGGCCATACACCCTCGCGTTCAATCGTGCTATTTTTTCTTCGCCCTCGTCCAGAAGCCGATCCGGCGGAAGATCTGCACGCTTTTCATAGCAGGCATGATGAATACACGGCAGGGGTTTTGCGGTTTCATGAACCAGACATCCGCGACCGGCCTCGAATAATGGGCAGGCATACGTCTGCTGACCGACATCATCGCCCTTCGAAAGGCCAAATTTGACGACGGTTTGGTCGACGCGTTCGTAAACCGCGAGCCGTCTTCTTTCGTCAAACTGATCGATCGTTTTTCTGATCGCGACAGCCTCGAGGGTCGTAATCCGTACATTTACAAAATGCTCATCGAGACAGCACGCGCCTGGTGTTGTGCACGCCGCACAGCTTTTTGCCCTGGACTCATAGGAACCCTTAATAACCTGCGCAAATCCTTCCCGTAGAAGCGCGAGTTTTTTGAGCGCTAACGTTTTAGACAATAATTTCATTTCTCTCACTTTCCGCCGCGCCCCCTCGGAACATACGATTTCGAGACCGCGACGAACGATATTAAGATAGTAATTTTGATCAGGCTTGACCGCAACCACCTCCGGACAACCCAAGAGAATCATGCGCGAATTATTCGCGTCCGCCGTGACGCTCTGGCTGTTTTTATTCTCATCGGTCACGGCTTTCGCCTGGAATCATACCTTTCAGAGTGGCAGCAATTCTGATTCCCACGAAGTAGGTGATCGTTACAATTACGACCCTATCGGGACCGCGGAAAGAAATGACTTTCTCTTCACGGCCGGCGTCAAATGGAATTACCGCAGAAAGAAATAAGGTATAATTAGTGTGCAGGAATGTTAAGGGGCGAAGAAATTATGTTAAAAGAAGGCGATAAGGCACCCGATTTTGCTTCAAAAGACCAAAACGGCGACCCAGTAAACCTCTCGGATTATAAGGGCAAGAAGGTCGTTCTTTATTTTTACCCGAAAGATGACACTCCGGGTTGCACAAAAGAAGCCTGCTCGTTCCGCGATGCAGACGACATTTATCTCTCGAAGGGAATAAAAGTGTTCGGCGTTTCGACAGACGACGAAAAGTCGCATCAGAAGTTCATATCCAAATTTCAGCTTCCGTTCGATCTGTTGGCTGATACCGATAAGGACATTGTCGAGAAATACGGCGTCTGGGGTGAGAAGAATATGTACGGCAAGAAGTATATGGGAACCAACCGCAAGACTTTCTTGATCAACGAAGACGGGCGGATCGAAAAGATCTTTGACAAAGTGAATGTCTCGGAACACGCTGACGAGGTTCTTGAGGCCTTTGGTGAAAAATAAACTATATGCGTAATTATTTACTTATCGCGGGCGCTGCGATCCTGGGACTTGCGGTCGCCTGTGTCGATCCTGCAAAGGCCCCGGTCCCGGTGGCCAATTCGCCACAGGTCGTTCCGGCAGCCGACTCTGAACAGCATGACGATGCGCCGCGTATTACGCTGGCCGATGCAAAAAAAGACTATGACGTCGACTCAGCGGTGTTTTTCGACGTTCGCAGCGAAGACGCCTACAAGCAGGAACATATCAAAGGGGCGATCAATTTGAGCCAGGGGATCCTCGATAAACATCTCGAAAAACTTCCCAAGAACAAGAAAATAATCGCCTACTGTTCCTGACCGAACGAACATTCGAGTGCCAGTTTGGTATCTCAATTGATCGCAAAAGGTTTTACGAATTCATTTGCCCTGATCGGCGGAACGAAAGCATGGAAGGATGCGGGCTATCCAATGGAGAGCAAAAAGTAATTCACTTAGTATCTAACAAATGAAAAAGGTGTAGGCATCGCGCCTGCGCCTTTTTATTTAAGAGATCAGTAGAAAATAAGGATCCTATATTATTCGATCTATAGCCTTACGATCTTTGCCTTGCTTCCGTTTCTGATGTCTGTTGAGAGAGCGTTGCGGGTGTCGACGATCAAACCGGCGAGCTCGCAAACACGGTGATAGTCGACGCTCGAATGTTCAGTACAGATGATGACACAGTCTGACGCGACGATCAGTTCATCAGTTAGTTCGCTGTTCCTAAGCGGCTCGCCGTCGCCGATAGTATATGCATGATCGAATGTCACTTCAGGAACGAATGGATCATGATAGCTGATCTCGGCGCCGCGGGCGCGCAGAAGATCAATGATCGAAAGAGCCGGCGATTCGCGCATATCGTCAATGTCTTTTTTATAGGCGACCCCGAGGACGAGGACCTTCGAGCCATTCATGGCCTTGCGTTCGTTATTCAAAGCATCTGCAACGAGGTTCACCACATAACCCGGCATGCCCGAATTGACCTGTTCTGCCAGGGATATGAACTGTGAATCGAACCCATGCTGGCGGGCTTTCCAGGACAAATAATGCGGGTCGAGTGGTATACAGTGTCCTCCGATCCCGGGGCCGGGATAGAACGGCATGAATCCAAATGGTTTGGTCGCCGCCGCCCGCACAACCTCCCACGTGTCGATCCCAAGCGTGTTGCAAAGCCGCGCCATCTCATTCGCCATGCCGATATTGATCGCCCTAAACGTGTTTTCCCAGAGCTTGCACGCCTCGGCAACACGTGCCGATGACACCGCATGTACCTCGCTCACGATCGTGCCGTAAAGCATGGCCGAAACTTCGGTCGATGGGGGTGACACACCGCCGACCACTTTCGGAATATTATGCGTCTGGAATTTCGGATTTCCCGGATCGACCCGTTCGGGCGAAAAGGCGAGAAGAAAATCCTGGTCGAGCTTGAATCCCTTCTCTTCGAACATCGGCTGCAAAACCTCATCGGTCGTGCCGGGATAAGTTGTCGATTCAAGAATTACGAGCTGTCCCGGACGCATATAGCGGCTAATATCATCGCCGGCGGCGATGATATAGGACATGTCCGGATCTTTGGTCTTGCGAAGCGGAGTCGGCACGCATACGATGACCACGTCACACTCGGCCAAACGGCTGAAATCCGTCGTTGCCGTCAATTTGCCGCTGTCGACACAGGCTTTAAGATCCTGGCTCGTTACGTCGACAATATACGATACGCCTCTGTTGATCTCATCGGCCTTTTTTTGATCGACTTCAAAGCCGATCCCCGTAAATTGATTACGGCAAAATTCGACGATCAGCGGCAGCCCGACATATCCGAGTCCGATGACGCCGATAAGCGCCCGTTTGTCTTCTATCAGCTTTTGTAAATCGTTTTGGATCATTAGAGAAATAAATTAATGCGAGGCTCGCCGCAATTCTGCAGCTTGTTCGATTCAAAACTTTAAAGGTAGGTTACAGCCAGGTTTAAGTCAAGAGTATTGCTTTCAGGCGATGGCCGAATCACTTTCCTGGTCGGTCAATATTACTTCGCGACCTGCCGACCTCGTTATGTTACACTATTTGTTGGCGGTCGATTCCCTGCCGACTTGCCGTTCTCATCCCGCTATTTCCTCCCGTTTATGAGTTTACAGATCGAATCTACCAATCCCGTAGTCAGGGCTGTCGTTGAGGGCTCCGCGCCAAGACAGGCTCAGATCGCTGCTGCGCGTGGAATTCTGCCCTTGCCGCATCCCGATCTTTTGGAAACGCTTGTCAACCTTGCGCTTAGCAGCGACGCCGAGCTTGCCGGCCATGCCCGGCAGACGCTTGATGAACAGGATAGCGGATTGTTGCTCGAATCGCTCGCCGCCGATACCACAGCCGCGTGCGTCCTCAGTTATTTCGCCGGTCTGGACCATGCCGACAATACGATCCACGAATCGATAGTCCGCAATTCGCGAACGCCGGCAGCCGCCATTGTCGGGATGGCGAAACGGAGCGTCGTGGCCGACCTTTTGGACTCCCTTTCGCTGAATCAAAAATTGTTGATCGAAACGCCGGGATTGATCGACGCTATCGTCCAGAACCCACGGCGGTCGTCCGAGGCCGAAAGGCGGGCGCTCGAAACAAAACGAGAGTTTTTTGAAAAGGAACGCGGTCAGGAGCAGATCGCAGGCGAGTTGAGGGCACAGGGAAAAGAAGCAGCCGCCGAGTTTATCGAACAGGGCGATTTCGACAATCTGGACGACGCGATCCTGCTCGCCGAGATGATCGAGGTCCCGGACAGTGAAACCGATGATTCCTGGCTTGGACTCGAATATATCGAGGATCTGTATGAGGAAACGCCAGAACAGCGACAGGCTATCGTCAACAAGATAATCGGCGAGATCAAGTTCGAAGATACCGAGCTCGGCAACGAGCGCATATCCGTGATCAACCGGATCATGACGATGGGCATGAAAGACCGTGTCAAGCTGGCGATGAAAGGCGACCGCGAGGCTCGAAACATTCTTATACGCGATCCGAACCGTATCGTCGCGCAAGCTGTTGTGAACAATCCGCGGCTGAGCGAACAAGAGGTCGAAAAAATAGCGTCAATGCGCACGGTGACCGAGGACGTCCTTCGCCAGCTCGCCAATAACCGCCAATGGACGCGCAGCTATCCGGTCATGCACAACCTGGCCAAAAATCCGCGGACGCCTATCGCTAATGTCTTGACGATCATGTCACGCCTTCAGCTGCGAGATCTGGCTGCCTTGTCAAAGAATAGAAATGTGTCTGACGCCGTTAGACGACAGGCACTTCGGCTGTCGCAGGCGCGGACCGGTAAATAAAAGTTACAAGAGATCCGTCACTCTGCCGGTCTTGATATACGTACCGGAAATATCCGTTAGCGTATGGCTGGCGGCGCCGAGCCACATTCCCGCAAAAACTGTTATCGTTCCCCACTCGCCCAGATTTGCATTCGCGGCGCGCCCGAGGTTAACCCATCCGCGGATCATGCCTGGTTCTAAAGCAAAACCACCTTGCGAAATTATCTCAGCCGCACAGACGACGACGTACGCTGCGAGCGTCACCACGCCCATAAAGTAGACGGTCCTGATCAGTGTCCCGAAGATCAAACCGTGTGACCAGCGTGAACGGTGTTTAAAGAATGAACGATAAGGCAGCCACAAGAATCTGAATATTGACCACCGGGAATATTGCCGCGAGACGATGTCGAGATCGGGGCCGAACATCAGCCCACCAAACACGAACGAGACCGCTAATAAACTCGACGTGAAGGCCGCGCCGGTCGCCATATACGCCGCCGCGGCGACAGGCACCGTTAGCAACAGCGTAATGACATCGTGAGTTTTACCATTTGGCATTGATGAATTTAGAGGGGCTCGGCGGTTAGTTTTTGGCCTGCCGCTCGTGATAATTCTGCCAATATTTGGGCGTTTTTCCAAGATGTTTCTGAAATTACCACGCCGTTTTGTTAGAATCGTCGGTTTGAAGTGTCAGTGCAGCCAATGATCCGCCTTTTTTTTCAAAAATTGTTAACGACGCTCGAAATGATCAAATTCGAGCATACCCTTTTTGCACTTCCGTTCGCATTTCTGGGTGCCGTGCTTGCGGCCGGCGGTCTTCCTGAGTTTCGTCAGATAGCGTGGATAACGCTGGCCATGATCGGCGCGCGTTCCGCGGCAATGACCTTTAACCGGATAATCGACCGCGAGATAGATGCCCGAAACCCTAGAACGATGGATCGCGAGCTTCCCAGCGGACGGTTGTCGGTGGGCTTCGCGTGGGCCTTTATGTTTGTCTCGATCGCGTTGTTTCTCGCCGCAGCCTATTCGTTGAATCGGTTGACCTTTTTCTTGTCGCCCGTCGCCCTGCTGAGCGTTTTGGGATATTCGTATGCAAAACGCTATACGGCATTTTCGCACGTGCTGCTCGGCTGGGCGCTTGCAATTTCGCCGACTGCTGCGTGGATAGCGGTCCGCGGGACGATAGACTCACCGATCCCTGTTCTTTTGTCGCTTGTCGTTCTGCTTTGGACGGCCGGTTTTGACATTCTTTACGCCTGTCAGGATGAAATTTTCGACAAACAGGACGGCCTTCATTCCATACCTGCTCGCTTCGGCGTTGGAAGTGCGCTCTGGATCGCGAGAGGTTTTCATGCCGGCGCATTTATCGCTCTTGCGGTTCTATACTATTTGACCGGACTCGGTTGGCCAGCTCTCACGGGCGTAATTGTGGTCGGCATGCTGCTGATATACCAGCACACACTCGTCAAACCGGATGACCTCAGCCGGATGAACGCAGCATTCTTCACAACGAATGCTTTTGTCAGCGTGATCCTCTTGCTGACATTCGGAAGCGCCGTGTTTCTCGCAAAATGAAACCGCTGCTCCAGAATATCAGTGGATCGCTTATGGCCGATGTCACCCGACTCGGTAAACGCCGTGTGTTTTATACCGACGAGACGATCTTTAATGAGGGCGATAAAGCCCTGTTTTTACCGATCGTGATCTCGGGACGGATCAAGATGATCCATTTCCTTGAGTTGGGAAAAGAGGTGATCATCGGCATTTTTGAAGAGGGCGAGATGTTTGCGGTTCCGCCCGTTTTTGACGGTAAAACTTATCCATCGACAGCCATTGCTATGGAAGAAACCCTCCTGCTGCTGCTGCAGCGGCGGGTATTTCTGGAACTGCTGCGCGAGTCGGACGAGTTCGCATTCGCCATCATCGGATGGATGTCAGAGATGCTTCGCGAAAAGACACAGACGATCCAAAATCTCGCGATGTCCTCACCCGATCACCGGGTCGCAGCAATACTGCTCAAGCTCGCTCAGAAAGAAGCTCCGCACACACCGGTCAAGATCTCGCTTCGCCGCGAGGACATCGCTAAAATGGCCGGTCTAACCACCGAAACAACTATACGTGTCGTAAGACGGCTCGCGAAACTAGAGCTTCTTACGATCGTCCACGGCAAAATTATTGTCGAGTCGACCACGCCTCTATTAGGCTTTCTCGATCAGCGCATGTAAGTAGGGCTGCCCAAATAAGACATGAAGCGATTGGCAATGGACCGTGCTCGCATTTTTATGTACTCAGCGCGCTCACCCGCGAAGCTTGCGTCAACAACCGAAGTAAAGATCGCAAGCCATTTATCAAAATGTTCGATCAACAGGGGCGATTTTTCGTTAAGCGCGGCGTGAACCTGCAGCGGATTCCTTCCGTGCTTCGCATAATTCCCGGTCTGGAAAAGCATTGTCTCCCAAAAATCGCCGATGACCGGCAGATGCTCGTCGAGGTCGAGTTTCGCTACGTCGGTAAATAGAAAACCGATCTCATCGTCCATCATCGCGCGGCTGTAGAAGTCACGCATCAAGAGATCGATATCGGCCCTATTATTTATGTCAGGTTTCACTTTCACTATTTGTTACGTGCAGACGGGTAAGGTTAATGCCCAATAAAAAGACCAGAATTAGCTTGATCGCATCCATCGCAATATAGACCAGATGGAGTCGCGAAAAGGGTTCGGCATATAGCAAGTACCAGACCCAGCACGATCTCGGCCTTATTCAGGGCAAAAAACACAAGTCGGCCAATGCCGAGCCCGATCGGAAGGGTAACTCCGGGAGCCTGGAATTTTAGCGGCGCCTCCATGAACGAAATAGCTGCTAACATTCCGGACCATACAAAAGGGATAGCGATCTGGAGAATTCGAACCAACATGTCAATTCAGTACTAGATCCGGCCGGCCCGGCCTGATAGACCGGGCCAGCCGTCGGGGTGAGGCCCGATCTTATGCTTCGATCGGCTCGGCTGACAGTGCCATTTGTTTTTTGCTTTTGGTGACCATCAATCCGATAGCAAACCAGACGAAAGCGATCGCTCCGATAGCAAAGATCGTGTCACCGAACAGCCGCGCCCATCTCAAATTCTGCATCAAAGCGGATTGCATGAATTCTGGACTTCTTGCCGACCAATATCCGACCGACACCGATTGATAGGTCTGCAGCAACCCGATCGGCAGTAGGCTCAGCACGATCTCGAGCAGCAGGCCGATGTTGATCGCCCAGAAAGCAAATGCCAACAGTTTCGTATTCCATTTGCGCTCTGGCTGCATCGCTCGCATACAAAACAGAAGCAACGCCAAACCGAGTGTTCCGTAAACGCCGTAAAGCGCGCCATGGGCGTGGACCGCCGTTGTGTTCAGGCCCTGCATGTAGTACAAGGCGATCGGCGGATTGATCATGAAGCCAAAAACACCGGCCCCGACAAGATTCCAAAAAGCTACCGCGACAAAAAAGTATACGACCCATTTATATTGCTGCAGCCACGGCCGCGCTTTTGAATGGCGAATGTTCTCCAATGCCTCGTATCCGACAAAAACGAGGGGTACGATCTCCAGTGCGCTGAAGACCGCGCCAAAGGCGATCGCCACGGTCGGAGTTCCCGCAAAGTAAAGGTGATGAAGCGTGCCGATGATTCCGCCGCTGAGATAGATCGCGCCTGACAGCAACGCGGCATATGCAGCGTGATCAGGCCT
>JBDTMQ010000080.1:0-2223 GCA_039934155.1 Acidobacteriota bacterium
CGCCTGGCTTCGACTCTCTTTGCACCAGGTAGCCACCGCGATAGATATCGATGTTCGCGATCCGGTGATTGAAATTCGAAGCCGGCCGCTGGCCCTTGAGCTGAATGCCGATCGGTGTCGTAACGCCCGAGCAGTCGATCCCGAAGTTTGTAAGCTGAATTCCGCGTGTGCTGCTGCCGATCACAAAGAGCGGCTTGTTATTTACGCCGCATTTGATCACCGAACCGGTCAGGCCCGAACCGCCGGCGTTGATCGCGGATCCGCGTCCGTTGAACCGGTCACCGGACGAAAGAGTGATCTCGGCGATCGCCGACGTGTAGCCGCCCGTCACCTGCGGGATATCCACGCCGGCACCGGCGTTCGCGGAAAGCGACTGCAGGATGCCGCTCCACATCGTTGTCGTGATATTTGCACCGGTCGCAAGGCCTGCCCACCATGCGAGACTCAAATTCCGGCAGGCACCGACGCCGAACCTGACGACGCCCGAGCCGGTAAATACCTTTCTGTCGCCCGGGTCCTGAAAGGATTTGATCGTCAGCGTGACGCCGCCCGATACGTTGAAACTGCCGCTGCCTTCGCAGACGACCATGATCGTCTCGGGTATGGTCGTATTGGTCGTGATGTTGGCGGGCGTCGTGAGGCGAAGTTCGGTCGGCGTTGAACCGATCGATGCCAGGGCCGTTGCGAGATCGGTATAGCTCTCTAGATACTTCGTCCCCTGCAGGGCACCGAAGCCGCCGCTCGTCGATTCGAAATAGTCAGGATTGGAGTTGAACGGCCCGCCGTCACCGACCTTGAACCGTTTCTCGTCGGTGATCCAGATCGGTTCGCCGACATCCAGAACGGGATTGTTGGTCGCCCAGTAAGCCGCGGTGTTTCGCCGCATGTGAATTTCACCAAAGATCGTGGTCGACATTGCTAGCTTGTGCCTCCATCAACTATGTAATCGCTGTCATCAGGCGGATCGCTGGTCGTCGCCGCATCCCATGCAACGCGGATCGATGTCGAGCTGAGCACGGTCAGCGTCAGGTTTTCGGGAACCGATGGGACGGAGACATCGGCCGAGCCGTCGGTAAAATACATCGCACCGAAGACCCGCCGCTGCTCGATCTCGACACCGCCGCCGAACAGGTCAGCCGTAAAGACCTCAGCCGAGATCTCTGTATCGATAAAGGCTGCGTGGTATTTTTTGCCCCTGAATTCAACAACAAAGACCGCGTTCCCGTTCGCCACATGCCGCTGGAAAAAGTCCCAGTAATAATCAAAACGCGGCTGCAGATCGATCAGATTGCCGTACTGGCCGTCACCCGGCAGGCACCCGCTCGAGAGTGACCAGCGATGCGTTCCCGCTGCGGCACCGACCCGGGCACCGAGCTCATATCCGTCGCCGAAGCTTGCCTTGAGCACGGAAAAACGCCGGCGAACCGAGTCGATATTCATGCCTGCCAGGTCTAGCTCTTCGTATGCCATTTATTTGTTGCCCAAGGTACGATTTATCGCGACTCCGATCGAAGCATTGCTGCCGATCTCTTTAACGACCGTGCGGCCGATAAATCCCCGCTGCTGACTTGCACCGACGACCAGGACGTCACCGGGCTTCATCCCGCTGATCTTTTGGTTAAGCCCTGCGATGGTGCTAGTCAGCTCATCGATCGCACGATCGCGACCGGATGTGAATGCGTTGCCGCTGGTCCGTGAATATGGATCAGGGTTTGTCGGCCGCTGCGTACTCGCAGACGAATCACGATTAGAGGGCGAACCGCCGCCGCTGCTCTTTTTGCTGCCGCCGCCGAGAGCCCTGGCACCGAGACCAAAGGCGAGCCCGGCACCTGCCGCAATAACGGCAACCGACGCGTAAAGGGACCCTGCGGCTACGTGCATGCTGCCTGCATAAAAGTCGTACCGCGCGAAAGCAGCGGCGGCCTCAGCGGCTTCGAAAACAGATTTGATAGCGGCCTGGCTTGCGATGCTGAATGCCGTTGCAGAAAGCATCTGAAGGGCAGCTTTAGCAGAGAATTCCCCGGTCGCGATCCATGCCGCACCCATTTGTGCCAAGCCATCGATCATCCCGCCGATCGCCCCGCCGACGAAGTTATTGATGTCCGATGAGACGAGTCCCATGCGTTCCTGGAAGGACAGCATTGAATTCGTCGCTTCATCGAACATCGGCACAAGGCTTGCACCCAGGCCTTGAGCGATGCCGCCGCCGAGAGTTCCGTCTGC
>JBDTMQ010000081.1:0-2219 GCA_039934155.1 Acidobacteriota bacterium
CGATCGTCCCAATATTCACATGCGGCTTGCTGCGATCGAATTTCTCTTTGCTCATGTCTTCTCCTGAATAATTGTTTTGAGTTCCAGCTTTAGCTGGCTTCTTTTTCACGGACGCCGCCTAAAGGCGGAACTCCGAACTTTAGCTGCTCGCTCCCTTGACCTTGGCGATTATTTCTTCTGCTACGTTTCGCGGAGCCTCGGCGTATCGCTCGAAGTGCATACTCGACGTCGCACGCCCCTGAGTAGCTGAACGAAGATCCGTTGTATATCCGAACATCTCCGACAGTGGCACAAAAGCCGTCACGACCGAAACATTACCCGGACGCGGCTCCATCTTATCGATCTGCCCGCGGCGGCGGTTAAGGTCACCGTTGACCGCACCCATATATTCTTCCGGGGTTACTACCTCGACCTTCATGATCGGCTCGAGAAGGATCGGTTTCGCCTTTTTAAGAGCATCCTGAAATGCTAGGCTGCCGGCGATATGGAATGACCGCTCGTCGGAATCGACTTCGTGATACGAACCGAATACAAGGCTTGCCTTGATATCGACCAGTTCGTATCCGGCCAAAAATCCCCGACGCATCGCGTCCCTGATACCTTCCGATACCGGCTTGATGAACTGACGCGGGATCGCACCACCCGTGATCTTGTCCTCAAAAACGAACCCTTCGCCCGGTGCCGGCTCGATCTCGAGTTCGACGTGGCCGAACTGACCGCGGCCGCCCGACTGTTTCTTGAAGATCTCTTTACCCGGAGCGCTCGCCGTGATCGTTTCACGATAAGCAACTTGCGGCTTGCCGACGTTAGCTTCAACGCCGAATTCGCGCTTCATGCGGTCGACAATGATCTCTAGATGCAGCTCGCCCATTCCGGCAATGATCGTCTGGCCCGTCTCGTGGTCGGTCGAAACCTGGAATGAAGGATCCTCCTGTGCCAGTCGATTCAGCGCAATTCCCATCTTGTCCTGGTCAGCCCTCGTTTTTGGTTCAACAGCCACGCGAACGACCGGATCGGGAAAGTCCATCGATTCGAGGATGATCGGTTTCGATTCATCCGATATCGTGTCGCCGGTCGTGGTATTTTTCATACCGCCGATCGCGACGATCTCGCCCGCGCTTGCCGATTCAACATCTTCACGCTTGTTTGCGTGCATGAGCATCAAACGCCCGACGCGCTCTTTCGAATCCTTGATAGTGTTCGTAACGTATGAGCCCGACTTGACGGTACCCGAATAGATCCTTACAAATGCGAGCTGGCCTAAGTGCTTGTCGGCCATAAGCTTGAATACCAAGCCGGAAAATGGTGCCTTCGGATCGGCAGCACGAGTTTCAAGCTCCTCAGAACGCGGTACCATGCCTTCAACGGCAGGAATATCCAGCGGGCTCGGCAGGTAATCGACGACCGCATCGAGCAGCGTCTGCACACCTTTATTCTTGAATGCCGAACCGGTCACGACCGGAACGATCTTTAACTCAATAGTTCCCTTGCGAAGGGCACTGCGGATCTCATCCTCGGAAATTTCTTCGCCCTCGAGGTATTTGACCATCAGGTCGTCGTCGATCGCCGAAACGGCTTCGACCAGCTTTTCGCGGGCTTCTTTAGCGGCGTCGACGAGATCAGCGGGAATGTCGACTGTTTCGTACTGAGCTCCCTTGGTTTCGTCGTTCCAGATCAAGCCCTTCATCGTGATCAGATCGATCACGCCTTTCAGCTGATCTTCCAGTCCGATCGGAATTTGAAGTGCCACCGCATTTGCACCGAGACGCTTTAGGATCGAATCGAATGAGCGATCGAACGACGCGCCGGCCCGGTCAAGCTTGTTGATAAAACAGATACGCGGAACGCCGTATTTATCGGCCTGACGCCAAACGGTCTCGGACTGCGGCTCTACGCCGGCGACACCGTCGAAAACGCATACCGCTCCGTCCAAAACTCGAAGCGAACGCTCGACCTCCATCGTAAAGTCGACGTGACCGGGCGTATCGATAATATTGATACGGTGCTCGACACCGTTACGCTTCCAGAAACAGGTGGTCGCGGCCGATGTTATCGTAATGCCGCGTTCCTGCTCCTGTTCCATCCAGTCCATCGTCGCCGTTCCTTCATGAACTTCGCCGATCTTGTGTGAAACACCGGTATAGAACAGCACGCGCTCCGTCGTCGTGGTCTTACCCGCGTCGATATGGGCCATGATCCCGATGTTTCTAAATTTGTCT
>JBDTMQ010000082.1:0-6068 GCA_039934155.1 Acidobacteriota bacterium
ACTCTTCCTGCGTGCGTTCCTTTCCGGCCATGAACTGGACATCGTCCATCAGCAGCACATCGATCGATCGGTACTTTTCGCGAAAGCTCTGTGTTTTGTCATACCTGATCGCATTGATCAGTTCGTTCATGAACTTTTCGCTCGTGATGTACGAGACCCGCAGATGCCGGTTGCTTTCTTTGATCGAATGGCCGATCGCGTGCATCAGATGCGTCTTCCCTAATCCGACTCCGCCGTATATGAAAAGCGGATTGTAGGTCTTGCCGGGCGTATCGGCCGCAGCCAGTGACGCCGCGTGAGCAAATTGATTTGAAGAACCGACCACAAATTTTTCGAAAGTGTATTTTGGATTTAGCGAGTTCTCGACCGGCTCGATATCGACGAACGTTGTCGACGATCTTGCAAAACCTGTCGGCGAACTCTTCAGTGCCGCGGCGGCAAAACCCTGGGCCGGTTCGAGAAACATATCCGGATCAGTGCCGTCAGCGAATTGTTGACTCGCTGAGGCTGAGTTGTCGATCTCCCATTCGATCTGATAACCGGTTCGGCCTGTCGCTTCGAGCGCCTGGTCGAGCAGATCGCTGTAATAGATCGTCACCCAGTCCTTCGTCACCTGGCCGCATTTTAGCGTCAGGCGTCGGGCGGTGTCGTCACAGCCGCCAAATGTGATCGGTCGAAACCACGAATCGAACACTTGTTTGTTGAGACGCTGTTCGACAAGCGTTAGAATGCCATTCCAAATGTCGTTTTTTTCCAAAAGAGATTCCACGCGAGGTCTCCGTAAAAATAAATGTTTAATGACAAAAATTGCTTAAGCAAAAGCATATCCGGGGGGACAGGTTTAAGCGCCACCGCCGGGCTTTCGAATTTATCAAGAAATCCGTTTGGAAATCGTGAGTTGCGGCCGCTGAAAGTGATTAAGCAAAAAGTTATCCACAGAGTTTTCCACAGGCCTGTGGAAAGCCGCTTAAGACTTAAAGTGAAACTTTAAGTTATTTGTTTACAACGGTTTACAGAGTCTTTTGTATTCGAAAACGGCTGTCAGATTAGCACACCGGTACTAGCTATGCAAGGAAAAATCCACAGTTTTGCGAGGAGACCCGATGGCCGTTGTAACACCCTGTTAACACATATGTTTGGACCTCTTTCTAGTCCAAAAAAGGACCCCTTTTTACATTTTTTTCCGCCTCGTATGGACGTTTTTCAGCAAAAAATTTATGCCCTCAAAAAATAAAAATGGAACGGGTCAGGCGACACTTCACGTGCGTCTGAGGCGCGCGACGCTCGGGTTGGTCTTTCTCAGCGAAACCGACGCTCCGATAAAGACGTTCTTTGCCGGTTCGGTCGACACGATCGATGTTGAAACGCTCCGCCGCGTCACCAAAACGCCACTTGGGACAGAGATCGAGGTCGCTGATTTTGAGGAATTTTTCCAGCGTCTTACCGAGGTCCGCGATTGGCATACACCAAAACAAAAGGCCGATACAGTCCGGTTTGAGGCACTCGAACGATTGATGGCCGCGGAATTAAGAGATCTGGCTGTTTACCGTGTGGGAAAGATCAGGATCCGTATTTATGCGGTCGGGCTCGATCGGTATGGCGGTCTTGCCGGCATCGCGACAGAGGCAGTCGAGACATAAGGGCGGCTAATCGACGTCGAAAGTCGCATCTATTAGGCGTTTTTCGTCCGCCGATGCGAGATTATCGAATATCAGATAATACGTGCCGGCCTCTAACACAAGATTGATCTGGCCGCGCGGCACATATCCGGTTTGCGAAAGAGCCGCGTATTCAGATCCATTACGCCAATTCTCAAAATCTGCTGCCGCCATCACACGGCCAGCGATCTTTCTTTTGCCGTCGCTTGAGCGAAAGCTGCCTTTCAATTTGGCACGATGGTTAAGGTCGATGCGATATGCGAGATAATCGGCGGCTCCGATCTCAAGCTGGCCGTTGATTATTCGCCCCGAGGTCGTGCGGACGACCTCAGGCGTCTGGGTCACGGGAACCGGCGCGTTGACCCGTGCGATCTGCAAGAACGCCAGACCGGCAACAGCGGCTCCGATGATGATCGGCCATTTAAGTTCCCAAAGGGACCGTCTTCTCATATCGATATGTCCCGAGATTATAGACCAGACACAAACCCGTCCGAAAACAAGAAGCGCCAAAATGCCACGCGGGATCAATCTAATAAGCGTTTGCTGCTGTCATAATTGAGCAAGGGTGGTATCAAGTGCCGGTGTTGTGTGAACGTTAGTTGCGGACGACGATCTCGCGCAGGGCGTCGACGTATGCGGCATGTTCCTGTTCGAGAATGCGGGCCGATAAGGTCTTAACCGTATCGCCGTCTCTTACGTCCACTTCTCTTTGCAGAATGACAGGGCCGGCGTCCAGGTCTTCGTTGACGAAATGCACCGTGCAGCCTGAGACTTTTTCGCCGGCGGCGAGAACGCGTTCGTGGATATTGAGACCCGGAAACTTTGGCAAAAGGCTAGGGTGGATGTTGATGATGCGATCGGGAAACGCCCCGATAAACGAAGGCGAAAGCAGACGCATGTAGCCCCCCAGACAGACCAGCTCAACGTCGCGCTTCTTTAATTCGGCGATGATCTCGGCGTCGTGCTCTTCACGCGTACGGCCTTTCCGTTCGATTACCAAATTTTCGACGCCGCGCTCGCGGGCTTTTTCGAGGCCGGCGGCATTTGGCTTATCACTGATGACAACGGCGACTTCCGAATCGGGGATTTCGCCGTTCATCACCGCGTCCACGATCGCCACCATGTTCGACCCGCGGCCTGAAATGAGTATCCCGATTTTCATTACAAAGCGCGTCGTTGAACCGAAAGCCCGCCGAGGTAGGCTGCGGCGAGTTTTGTTACAAATGAAATCGTGAAAAGAAGAGCGATCTGTGTCAATGCGCCCGAGGCCGCGATCACTGCGAAGTCGATCAGAAAATACACAAACCAAACTGACAGTGCGGCCTTAACGCTGTTTTCCTTAGGGAACTTGCTGCCGATCCATCGCCCGGCCAAAAACATAAGCGGGATTCCCGCAATGATGCTCGAATACGGCGCACTCGCTTGGGCATGCTCCTGATAAAACGCTGGGTCGTGTCCCGGTTTGATCAGATAACTATAAAAGACGACATACAGAACGCTTATCGCAACGTTGAAGAACATAACACCGAGAGCGAACGGAATAGCCAATCACCAGCGATTTTTTTGCATACGGGTTTGCAACGATTTCAGTTAGTTGCTTTTTGCTTTTTTGAGAAATGACTTAGGTCGCCCGAGAATCTTATTTGTGTAATTTAACCACTCAGCTTCCGGATAACTTCCGCCCCAATTAGCACGATCACAAAAAGCGTCATAGAGTTGAGCACCTTCCTTTGAAGCAATAAAAAAATCTGTTTGACCGACTTTCCAATCAAACCAACACGACGTATTAGGACCAACAACCAATACCGTCATTAACGGCTTGTCGACGCCACACCAATATTTTTCAACTTCAATACGAAGTAGACCAAACGTGATTCCTCCGTCCTTTGATTTCGGATCGTGAATAATTTCCTTAATCGTTCCTGTAAATATAGAACCCTTAAACTTCTTTCCGTAATATTCTCTCGCGTCGCTTCACCATAGGTTGAACAGCTGCATGCGCTCACGTTGCTCGCTGTCATTGAACAAAAAACGAGCGAAAATATGACCAACGCTATGTACGAGGGTAAAGCTTTCATCACGTGTCTTTAATAGAGACTGATCCTTCTCCGGCGACAACTTTGCCGATCTGAGAGGCTTTGAATCCTGAAGATAATTCCGATTGATTCTTATCATCGCAAATTACAATCATCCCGATTCCCATATTGAAGGTCCTGAACATTTCCTGATCAGAAACATTTCCGAGCTTTTGCATCAGGCCGAAGATCTGCGGTTCGGGCCAGGAGCCGCGGTTTATCTCGACCGAGACGCCCTCGGGCAGGATGCGAGGAATGTTTTCGAGAAAGCCGCCGCCGGTTATATGGGCGAGGCCTTTGATCAACGGAACGCGAACGCCCTCGTCCGCATAGTCTGACGGAACGCGAACACTCTTGTCCGCTCCTTCTTCCTGATCCAAAAACGGCCCGATCTGCGGCAGGAAGCTTTGGTGTGTTGCGAGCAGAGCCTCGCCGACGGTAGTGCCGAGCTCGTCAATGTAAGAATCGACCTTGTAACCGCCGACCTCGAAGAATAGCTTGCGGGCGAGTGAGTACCCGTTGGTCTGCAAGCCATTCGAAGGAATACCGAGAACGACATCGCCCGGCTCGATCGTTTTTCCGTCGATGACGTTATTTTTATCAACGACGCCGACGATGAAACCGGCGAGGTCGTATTCGCCTGGCGGATAAAAATCGGGCATTTCTGCCGTCTCGCCGCCGAGCAGCACGCAGCCGTTCTCTTTACACGCTCGCGCCATGCCCTCCACCACCGAAGCGGTGACGTCTGGCTCAAGCTTGCCGGTGGCGAAATAATCGAGAAAGAACAGAGGCCGCGCGCCCTGAACGAGAATGTCGTTGACGCAGTGATTGACAAGATCGGCGCCGACCGTGTTATGAATTCCCGTTTCGAATGCGAGTTTTAATTTTGTCCCGACGCCGTCGGCTGACGCGACCAACACGGGGTCGGCCATTCCCGGAAAGGCGCCTGAGAACATCCCGCCAAAGCTGCCGATCTCGGTCAGCGTACTTTCGTTAAACGTGATGCGAGCAAATTCACGTATCTTCGCAACGGTACGGTTTGCATTATCGATCGAGACACCGGCGTCGGCGTAAGAGATCGGTCTGGTTGTCATAAGAATTGTAGTTAACCGGTGACCAGCATGGCATCATTATTCGCTGGGCGAATACCGAATTCCTGTGAGAGGATCCCGAAAAATTCGTCCTGCGAATTGATCCCGATCTCGGTCCTTTCGCCTTCGGCGGTCACTATGAATTTGTCGTCGGTCAGGGTCTTGCGTCCGTTCTCGGTCATTACCGAGCATAACTTCCCCTTTGTAAAATGCGAATCGGGCGAGGTCTGTTGATAAAAGCAGCGGCTCTGAAATTCCGAAAGATCGCGGCCGAACGGCTCAAAGATGTAGGAACTCCGCCAGGTCGCGCCTTCCTTTTTCGCGACCTCAAAATACTCTCCCGCGTATCGGCGGATCATGAATGTTCCAGCCGTGTCTTCCTGTTCCTGTTCGACGGTAAATTTCAGGGGTTCGGCCGAAAAATCACCAAAGCCGACGTCGGCCAGATAATTGGTCTCACCGATGATGACCAGGATCGCCATGTGATCGTATTCGTCGGTAAAATCGCCGCGGCCATCATAAACGCGGGCCGAGACAAGACGCGTCTGAAAGCCCGCGGCGCGAAGCAGCTCGTTAAAAAGCCCGTTCAGCTCATAGCAGAAACCGCCGCGGTTTTGGCCGACTATTTTGTCGTAAAATGCCTCGGTGTCGAGAACTATCGGAATGTTCCAATGTATGTCGAGATTTTCGAATGGCACGTTGAGCAGGTGCTGTCGCTGCAGCCGCCGAAGGTTATAGCTATCGTTTACCGAGCCGATCTGGTCCAAACCGATCCTTGAAAGATACCGCTGCAAATTCATTTTTGCACCACCGTCCACGGCTTAGCGAACTGTTTAATACTGGCGCAGACGGGGCCGCCGTCGCGCCCGGTGCCATCGATGCGCGCCTCGATGAGTGAGCCGGGCGACGCGAGGACCGCATCGATCTGTTCCGTGGTTATAGTCATCAGCGGTACCTTTGCCCGGCGCGACCAGCACGAATCGCACTGGCCGGCATATGTCCCCGAATTGATGTAAACGAAGCGTTTATCCTTGGGCCCTTGAGCAAATTGTCCGAGAAAGTTTGGCGAACCCGTTGACACATCGACGTCCAGCGAAAAGTCGAAAGACTGCCCATAGGCGTTGTTATGTACCGGCGGCATCAGCTCAAAGCGTCCCTTTTGCATTCGCAGATCGACGCCCGGCGGCGGCGCTGCAACAATTATTCGGAAAGGCACCTCGTGTTTCATCCGTATCTTAAAATTA
>JBDTMQ010000083.1:0-6259 GCA_039934155.1 Acidobacteriota bacterium
CGACCTCGCTCGACGAGGCGTACCTGGTGATGGAGTGGATCGACGGCGAGGATCTCGGCCACCTGCTCGCGCGGGGGAGGCTGCCGGTGGAAGCGTGCGTGGCGCTCGGGATCTTGAATGTGCCCGCAAGACGCGTATCGGGCGTGGGTGCGGTCAATATTTTCGAGTCGACCGCCTCATCGAGATTTGATTCGCTCCAGAGTGAGCTGCACGGCCGTTTTAGCGAGCGGTTCAATTTTAATCTATCGTACGTATTCTCGAATGTTAAAGATGATGTTTCGGACGTGTTCGATCTTGCGGGTGCTTACTCGCTTCCGCAGGACAGTTCTGATCTGGCAGCAGAACGCGGGCCGGCAAATTTCGACGTCCGCCATCGATGGACATACGATCTTGTCTATGCCGTCCCGGAGATGAAGAGCAACGCCGTGCTAAAGGCGATTACACAGGGTCTTAAATTCGGCGGTTCGGGTACTTATCATTCGGGCCAACCGTTTACCGTAAACAGCATCATCGACGTAAATCTTGACGGAAACCTGACCGACCGGCTTGATTCGACAAGCGGGATCGAGGTGACGGGCGACAGAAGCCAACCAGTCAGGCTAACGGGCGATCCATTTACGATGCTGGCGCCGTTCGGCCAGAACGGCAGCGTCGGCCGTAACAGCTTTCGAGCGGGCAGTTTTATGGAGCTGGACCTAACGGTGATCAAGACCTTTTCGTTCGGGACCGCGCGGCGGTTAAGCTTGCGTGCGGATATTTTTAACTTTATCGACCGTGCAAACTTTGGCGTGCCCGTCCGTCTTCTGGAAGCGGTCGGTTTTGGCCGAGTAACAAGCACGCTGACGCCAGGACGCCGCGTGCAGCTAGGGGTAAAGTTCGATTTTTGATCTGAGGTTGCGTTGTGTCGAACAGGGGCTGGATGACAAATATGACCAACAGGCTATGGGTGTCGCAGTACCGATCAAGGATATTAGCGATCGTTGCGTTCGCGGCGGCTTCATTGTATTGGACGGCCGACAATAACGGCACGGCGGCACGATCCCATACTCCCGCCACCGAAAATTCAACGCCCAGGATCGTTGTACAGTCGGGCCATAACAAGGCTGTTACCACCGCCGTATTCGGTCCTGACGGACGGTATATTGCCACCGGGAGCGGCGATAATACGGTGCGTATCTGGGAAACGGCGGCCGGGCGAGAACTGCGTTCATTGAGTGGACATTCCGGCGCGATAACCGCCCTGGTGTGGAGCAGCGACGGAAAGCAATTGGCGTCGGCTGGATTCGACAGAACATTAAGGATCTGGAACGTGAAAGACGGAGCTCAGTTGTCGATGCTCTCAGGCGATGCCATTTTTCGAACGATCGTATTTAGTCCTGACGGCCGCAAGATAGCCTGCGGACTTTCCGACAATTCGATATCCGTTCACGACACAGCCACTAAAGGCGAGCTGTTCAAGCTGGCGATGCCGGCCGCCATCACATCGATCATATACAGCGACGACGGCAGGCTTTTGGCTGCGGGAACGGCCGACGGCAATATCAAAATAATCGAGACGGCCGGCGGCCGACCGCTCCGTGATCTGCCCAAACAGACTGGTCCGGCCAACCTGCTTTCGTTTTCGGCAAACGGTGAAACTTTAGCGTCAGCGGCCTCCGACGGCAGTGTTCGCCAATGGCGTATACAAAATGGGCGAGAAATGTCCGCCGTAAAAAGCGGTCTCGGGCGCATCGCGGCAATGCGGACCTTGAATAACGGAAGGATCGTTCTTGCCGATGCAAACGGGAAGATCCGAATCATCGACGCCGGGGAGAAGAGAACGACGTCGACCGCGGCGGTGCAGTTGAGTGATCGATTCGATACTGAGAGCGGCATGGCCGATATCAGCCGTGACGGCCAACAGATCGTATTTGCTAACGGCGACGGTACGGCAGGTGTTTTCTCGGTAAAGGACGGATCATCGTCGGCTGTACTTAGAAGGCATACGACCCGATATTACGACGTTGCGTTTGACCCCGAAGATCATTGGCTGGCCGCGGCCGGCAGCGACAATTCAGTAAAACTGTGGGATCTGAAAACCGGACAGGGGCTTCCGCCGCTCGTCGGCCACACTGGGTATGTCACAGCCGTATGTTTTCATCCCGACGGTCAGCGTGTGGTCTCATCATCGGTCGACGGGACTATCAAGATATGGGACGCCGTCACATCCCGGCTATTGCGGTCGTTGAGCGGACACAAGGGCTCGGTCAGCGCTATTGCACTGGGAAGCGGCGGAAACATCATGGTCTCGGGCGCCACCGATCGGATGCTCGGGATCTGGGACCTTCGAGATCCCGGGAAGCCAATTTTTGTAGCCGCCCACGACGGCGAAGTCACATCGGTCGCGGTCAGTCCGGACGAGCGATATTTTCTTACAGCCGGCACCGACCGCAGCATAAAACTATGGTCGGCCGTTAACCGCTCGGTGGTCTGGACATCACCCGATAAATCGGTCGAGACGGCTTCGGTCACATTCAGCCCAGACGGGAAAACGATAGCCGCCGGCGGAAACGACGGAACTATCCGATTACTTGACGCGGGTAGCGGCACGGTCGTCAGATCACTTACCGGCACTGTAGGCAAAATACAGTCGGTCAGTTACAGCAAGGACGGGAAGTCGCTGGCGTCCTCGGGCAGAGACATGATGGTGCGAATTTGGGACACAGCGACATTTCAGATATCACAGACGCTGAGCGGCCATTCCGGCACCGTCTTTTCCGCCGATTTTTCACCCAATGGCGGATGGATAGCGTCGGGGAGCGACGACGGCAGTGTCATGCTCTGGAAAAAGGGTTCGGCGGATCCGGCCCTGACGCTAATCTCCGGCGAGGCAAGCGACGAATGGCTGGTCGTGGCCGGTCAAGGCTCGTTCGACGGTTCGCCCGAGGCATGGAATGACCTGTTGTGGCGGTTTGGCAACGACACGTTTGACGTCAAGCCGGTCGAGGTTTTCTTTGAGGAATTTTATCAGCCCGGACTTTTGGCCGATGTTTACGAGGGTAAAAAGCTGCGCCTGCCCTCGTCTGTGAATATCGCCTCGAAAGACCGGCGACAGCCGATGCTGTCTTTAACAGCCGTGGGCACCGCGAAAGATCAGCCAGGCTCCGCCCGTTATGCCGAGGTAACGATCGATGTTTTTGAGGCGGCGCCCGATGCGACGCACCGGACAGGAAGCGGCGTCTGGGATATGCGCCTCTTTCGAAACGGTTCTCTGGTGCGTTTCTGGCCCGGGAACGTCATTACCGCCGCCGGCCGGGCCCAGCTGCGCGCGACCGTTTCAATGGTTGCCGGACGAAACGAGATAACTGCATATGCCTTTAACGGCGACAACGTTAAAAGTATCGACAGCGAATTGATCATCACCGGGTCGCCGTCGCTCGCACGCCGCGGCCGTACGTTCATTGTTGCCATCGGCATCGGGAAATATTCTAATCATTATTTTGATCTCAATTATGTGGCGGCTGATGCATCACATTTTGCCGATATCGTTAAAAAGGCACAGGCCGAGATCGATCCGAACACTGCCGTGACGGTACTACCGCTGCTGGATGAACAGGCGACCAAACAGAACATCCTGGATGCTATTCGACGCCTCGGATCGACCAATGCTGCGGAGGGCGGAGAAAAGACAGGCATCCAGCCCGAAGATTCGGTGTTCATTTATTTTTCGGGTCACGGATTATCGGTAGAAGACAGGTTTTATATGATCCCGCACGACATGGGCTATTCGGGACCGCGGTCGGGCGTGCTTCAGCCGGCGGCTCTCAGTCAGATAAAATCGCACGGCATTTCTGACTTGGAACTCGAAGAGGCCTTTCGCGGGGTGGATGCCAAGAACCTGCTTTTGATAATCGACGCCTGCAATTCGGGACAGGCCCTCGAGACTGTCGAAACACGTTTCGGTCCGATGAACAGCCGCGGACTCGCGCAGTTCGCATACGAAAAAGGAATGTATATTTTGGCGGCGTCGCAGGGGGACGAGATCGCCTATGTTTCGGCGGACAGAAAACGCAGTTATCTGACATACGCCCTTCTCGATGATGCGCTGAAAGGAACGGTCGCCGATACGCGTCCGACGGACGGGAAACTCGTTTTGCGAGAGTGGTTTGACTATGCCACCAGCCGTGTCCCGGCTTTACTGGCAGAAAAAGCGGCCGCGCTCAGAAAGGGCGACGCGAAAAAGATCCTGCTCGAAGAAGAGATGACGCCGGTCGGATCACAAAGGCCTCGCGTTTTTTATCGCCGACAGCGAGAGACGGACCCAATGGTGATAGCGAGATTTGACATGGGTCGGCAAGGCAATAACTGAATGCTCGCCGCGTCAAAGAGAAAAGGTGTTACCGCCTGGATCGAGTGCAGAAATGTTCGGAGGGGTTGAGATATGAAAAGAAGTTCGTTCGTGTTAATTTTTGGCACGTTATTTTGGATAGCGTCAGCCGCGATATGTGCATTTCCGCAGCAGGACCAGTCGAAAGGTATTTTGCCGCCTGAGTATCTAAAAAAGCGGCCGGCCATCGCCGAGGCAATGGGTGCCGCTTCGATGTCGGACTCGGGCGCCGTCAGACAGGTGGTAACTTACCGGCCGCGCAAGACCACCTCGACAAGAGGAGCGACGAATTCAAAACGCCGCGGCACAAAAGCTGCAAAAAATACAGAGCGTGCGATCCTAGGTTTCACGATCTGGCGTGTCGCAAAGGCAGTCAGTACTGAGCAGTCGAAAGGCCTGGTCGAGGAAGACCCCAGAACGGGTGATCGACAGCAGCTAGACCGAGTCTCAAGCGAATCACCTTTGATCCTCGGCGATAAAGTGAGGATCGGGATCGAGTCGCTCACGCATCGCGGCTACTTGTATGTGATCGACCGCGAAAAATTCGCCGACGGCAGCTATGGCCCGGCAATGCTTATTTTCCCGACACTTTCGATGAGAGACGGCAATAATCTGGTTGAGCCCGGACGTGTCACATTCATCCCCGGACAGGGAAGGCAGTTCACCGTCAAACGCAATTCCCAACAGGATCAGGTCGCCGACGAACTGATCGTTATCGTGTCGCCAAAACCTCTGATCGACCGCTCACGGTTGTCCGATAAACCGATGGAACTAACTGCGAATCAAACGATCGAATGGATGACCAGTTGGGGCGTTGGTGACGTACGGATAGACGACCAGGTCGGCGGTGTCGGAAAACCGCTGACCAAGGCGGAGAATGACGCTGGTGTTGACCAGGGCAAAGGACTTTGGGAAGAGGCGCCGAAACTTTCGCAGTTTGATGCCGCGCCGCAGACCACGTATCAGATGACCATTATCCGCGGCAACCCGATGATGACGCGAATAACTCTGCCGATCAAGCCCGAATGAATAACCGAGAGATCGACCACGACGATGATACTTTGCCCGACGGTCAACTGATCGGCCAGCTGGTCGACGACCGTTTTCTCATCCAGAAAGCGATCGGAAAAGGCGGTGCGGGCGAAGTGTTTTTGGCGTGCGACACCAAGATGCTTGACCGTCGCGTGGTGGTAAAAGTTCTTCTTGCGGACTGGATCGGCCACGATGACGTCAGGCGAAAATTCGAGCACGAAAAAGAAGCCCTGCTGCGGCTCGATCACCCGGGGATCGTATCGATCCTGGATGCGGGCACGCTAGAGCAGGGTCAGCCTTATATTGTGATGCCGTTTGTTGAGGGGCAGACACTTCAGAGATATCTCAAGGAAAATAGTCTGCCGCCGCTTGAGATCTGCGCCGGTATCATCGAAGCTACGGCCGATGCTTTGTCAGCCGCCCACTCGGTCGGAATTCTTCATCGTGATATCAAACCGGCAAATATAATGATCAGCTTTCTGCCCAGTAAGAAGCTTAGAGTGAAAATAATCGATTTCGGCATCGCCCGGGTATTCGAATCGAAGGTGTCGCCAATTACGCATATCGGCCGGCCGCTGGGAACGGTGCTTTATGTCGCCCCCGAGCAGCTCTTGGGACATCACGAACAGACGCCGGCAGCGGATGTTTATTCATGCGGGATCATGGCTTTCAAGATGCTCACCGGGGTGAGGCCGTTCGAGCCGCAGTCGATGTTCGAAATGGCGGAGCTGCACCGCGAAGGACTGAAAAAGCTGCCGTCAAGTATCCGGCCGGAACTCGGGCCGGTGATCGATGAGATATTGCTCAAAGCCCTCGCCTACAGCCCTGATGAGCGCTATCAGGAGATAAGTGAATTTGGCC
>JBDTMQ010000084.1:0-4808 GCA_039934155.1 Acidobacteriota bacterium
CGACCTTCCAGTTGCGAAACAGTCTTTCAGCTTCGCGAGCAATCATATCAAACTCCGCTGGTCCGATCTGTAGTTTCTTGAGACACAGACCTACTGCATTCTCTATCTCGTCCTCCCTAACGGATTTAAACGAGCAACTCCGAGTATGGCAGCGGTAATATACTCGGCCCTTTTGCAGTTCGCCGATAACGGTGCTTTGGCATTCGCCGCAACGTACCATTCTACGGAAAGTGAAGTTGTGAACCGTAACCTTCGGTACATTTCTCCCCGTAAGGATCGCCTGGACCTGATCGAAGAGTCGTCGGTCGATTATTGGGCGATGTTGGCCCTGAAACGTTTGCCGCATCGTCGCGATACCTACAATGCCGCCGTAGAACGGATTGTGAAGCATTTTGAAAAGCCCATTTGTCGTGATTTTCCCTCCTGAGCGATTCCGGAAACCGATCTCGTAGAGTTTGTCCGGTAGCGTGATCAGGCTCCAATTGCCCGTTGCATACAGTTCGAAAGCCCGTCTGACGAGCGGTCCCGCGACTGGGTCAATCGCTTTGGGCTGACCCTTTCCACGATCCAGATAGCCAATCGGTGCCTTGAACGGGAACAAGCCTTGTTTTATTCGCCCGTAGATTCCCTTTTTGCTTTCTTCGCGAAGATTGCGTATGAAGTCGGATGCGACGACCGCCTGAATATCCGCACTCAGGCGACCGCCTCGCGAGTTCAGGTCCACGCTCTCGGACGCAAAATGGAGCTCGACGCCGCTGTCCAACAAGTTTCCGAGATCTGCCCAATCCCTAAGGTTACGTGCACTCCGGTCGATCTTGTGGATAATTACGCCATTTGCCGCGCCTCGTTTCAGTTGTTTCAGCATATCCAAGAAGACCGGCCGGCCCTGCCTTGCGGCCGTCTCGCGTTCTTCGAAGCATTTCACGATCGTAAAATCACCTCGCTGAGCAAACCTTTCGATCGACGCTTGTTGTTCTGCGAGCGACGTCCCATGTTGGCCCTGTCGCTGCGTGGACACACGGATATATGAGAAGTATTTCTTCAGCATAATTGTTTGGGATTAATGGTTAGGAAGAAAGGCGCTTATTTATGCGCTTTTCCTTCCTAAGCCTAGCGCGCCGACGTAACTCGGTCAAAATTTTAGGATTTTCGGCTTGGATATGCTCAAAAATCTTTTTAACCACAGCCAAATACCTCCGAAGACGGTCTTCGGCCTCTAGTCGTTCTTCATCGGTGATATTTGGATAAAGATCCGCTATCGAGATCTTGTTCTTGTTTATATTGGGCATTTCAAAAACGACGTACTTTATTCAAAGCACCATTTTAGATTAGTTAGATGCACGGTATGATAAACCGATCCTTGGGGGCTAAACGTGACCCATCTTCTCGGCCATAGTTCTAATAAGAAGCGCAGTGTGACGCCGAATTTGAACGATCTCGTCCTCGCCTACAACCGGTGAGGATAACTTTTGCTCGAATGTACAGAATTCAAAATCAGAATGGACGTTTTTGGGCAAGTTGGTGCTTCGCGGTTTAGGATGTTGTTTTTCCTGTTCCCGGACCTCCGAAACGCAAGCTTCGTAGTACTCGTCAAGTGCGACCCGGATCGGAATTCCATAGATCTTGGCAAGTTTTAGCGCAGTCTTCAGGTTCGGTATCCGCAACCCCACTTCGTATAGCGAAAGTCGGTCAATATTTCGGTGTCCGAGCAACGCCGCAACCCGCTTCCGGGGGAAGCGTTGTTCTTTGCGGATTTCGGCCAGTCGATTTCCGAAGCGTATATTTCTTGGTGGCTTCACGTTTTTGAAAAATTAATTATCAGGATCTGTTGGTAAGAAAAGACGGTCTGCCGATGTAATTTGATCCTTTCCAATAAGCACTTCGAGTATTTCTAGCCCCATGCGGTGAACATCGGGACCGATGTCGCTAGCGCACGCTTCGCCGATTACGACTGGCCGCAAACCCCGTTCGAAGGCATCAACAGCCGTTTTCAGAACGCAACTTTCAGTTGAAACCCCAGAGATCAAAATACTTCGCCAATCGTTCTTCCGAACCAGGTCGTCAAATTCGCTTGTGAAGGCCGTATAAAAGTGTTTTTCCAGAACGATCTCGGCGCGGGAAAAGAACGCGGTATGAAGATCGGTTTCGGGACTATCACGGACCCGTTGCCATCCCATTAGTATTTCGTAGGGGCTTTCCGGCTGGTTGATAAATTTCGTAAATACTGATGGAATGCCGCGTCGTGCGCATTTATCGATAAGGGCAACAACCGCGGGAATGATCGATTTCGAATTATCATTCAGAAATCCTGTTTGCATATCGACGACGACCAAAACTGCACCGATTAGTTCCAATTGATTTATCCCTCCATCCAGTCTTATCCGAACAAGTCTGAAACTTCCTCTACCATATCGCGAATTCGGCTTGTTTCGAAGACAGCTTCAACCATTGTTCGTTGCGATGCGGATTCGGTCGCACCTATGTTCTTGATCGCTGAAAATGCCCGTTTTACTTCCGGAAGGTATTTGCGCACCGTTTCGTTAGCCAAAGGATCACCGGAGAGTTTCAGTTCGATCAGACATTTGCACATCCACCAAAGGGACTGCACGGCTATCTCGAAGTCGACGATAGCAAAGCCGACAGAGGTTCTTGAAGCGCGCCAGTCAATATAAGAGACCCCATCCCAACTAGCGAAGCCAGTTTCCGTCCCCCGGACGCCGAACTCTTGGGTTCCCCGGGTCTGGAAATCTTCGTCTAGAATCCGTCGCTCCAACCGCTCCAATTCCTCGGTCGTGGAAACCGCCGTATGGGACGGCTCTAGAGCACTGATATTAGACAGGATCTTCAACGCATGGAGTTGGGTGTCATTGCGTTGCAGATGCGACGGGTGAAGAAAGATCGTAGAGAACACATACCCTGGACGGCCGAGAAAGCGCTTCAAAGGCGTATCGCCTTTTCCATGCCGTATCAACCCCTTCGTTCGCGCGCTGATGGCATGTTTGCCAGGAATTATTTCGTCGTACATCTGCTTCCGCCAGGCTGCCACATCATAGAGATGACGAAAACTCTTGGTTTCTGAAACGTGCCAGACCCCGAAACCCGAGCTGTTGACAAATAACTCGCCGCTCTCAAATATCACCTCCGCAAATTCCCCCCAGCTGGTAACTTTCTTTGGTCCGACGCTATATGAACTTTCACCAAGGAACATCGGGACGAACAAGTGTGCGGTTATCTTGTAACCGGACCGAGTCATTGAACCGCCCTTATCGAATCTGATTGAGTTTCGTTCGATTTCTTTCTCGTTGACCGCCGCGATGAAGCGATAGCCCTTGTTACCCGGCAAGGTCTTTATATATTTTGGGTTTCGTGCGTCGCATCCCAAAAGCTTTCGCAATTTTGCCATGTGGTGGGAGATGTTCCCAGCGGCAAGCTGTGCGTCATCTCCCCAGCCCATTCTTGTCAAGTCCTCAACAGTGACGGCGGCATCGCAATGGCCAACAAGGTAGGTGAGAATCGCGAGTTCCTTAGGAAGGATTGGAACCGGGTTTTTCAGATGCATTAAGAGATGTTCATCGGGGATTAAAACGAACTCGTTGAACTCGTATCCGTGGACTGTTTTGGAGATCATTGGGATGGGTAGTTAATTATTCCGGACGCTCCGAATTCGGCGTGAAAGGACGAATGTGTCGGGACGTTATGAACTTTGTCGCTTGAATTCTACAGGCGTTCAGTTTTTTGTCAACAGAGTTTATCAACATCTGCTCTGGGTGGTAAAAAGAGTCTGAGAGTGGCATATTTCATCCTAGAAATGGGAATGTATCCGAACTCGTCAGGTTCTCCCTGTTTTAGCATGCGTGGGTTCTGATTTTAACAAATAATATTCGTTTATGAGTGAACTCACTCCCGAGCTTCGGAAAAAATTCCTGAGATTCCCTAATGCATATTTGCAGGTCGAATCATTACTGAACAACGCATGTGCGCGCGACATCTTTATCCTCCCAAGTTTGGGAATCCGTCAGGCAGATGGTGCACGACGGACGAATTGTATCTTTATAAAAGTATGGTCGCGATGTATGGCGGGAACGGAGCCGAGCTATCCGCATTCGACCCGCGCGGCCGTGTAGAGTGAGAATGATTTGCCTTGTTATCTGTCTCGGATAGGAATATGATTGCTGCCGGCCTTTGCCTAAGGGAGTCGCATTCCAGCGACACTAAGTGAGGGCTTAGGGCGAGGGCCGTTCTTCCCTTGAAGAGTTGGGCGGCCCGATTTTCTTTCCATTTTTTACTTACTTGGATCATATTGAGTCGTAAAGTTAATCATTCTCGCTAATTTGTGCCACTTCACCCGCGGAATTAAATAGTCCGATTATCGTTTCAATACTGCCGCTTGCCGCTGTCGAACTCGAAATGGGTAAGTATTTATACTCCGTAGTTTTTATGACATTGAGCTTCGCAAAATAGCTCTGATCGGTTGGAGCACCCCCAGTGCCCGGGATCGCATACTCCATCCTCGTCATTGTCGCCAACGCGGAGCTAATGCCGTTTTCAAAGAGAACACTTATTTGGTAGTTTTGCCGAGGATCGGAGAAGTTTGAGCTTTCTGATTGATATTTAAATAATGTACGCCGGAGTAAATTGTCGCTTGAGTCAAATTCATTTTGCTCGATCGAGCAACAATCCTGTACCTATCTCTACAAATGGTCCTGAATTTTACGCATAAGCTTCGCTTCTGAACGAAAGTATTCTTCGTACGCGAGCAAATTGGAGCACCTAGCTTTCTCGCTCTCCGTGGAGCCTGCTGCAGCGGC
>JBDTMQ010000085.1:0-2376 GCA_039934155.1 Acidobacteriota bacterium
GGTTAAAATCGCCTTCCTGAAAACCGTTGACGACGCGTGCGGCGATCCCTTGCGTCCTCAGCATAATGGTCATCGCCGTGGCAAAATATTCGCAGTGACCTTCTTTTATATTGAAAAGAAAGTCGCTCAGCGGCTGATCGCCGCCGGCTTTTTGTTCGAGCGTGTAACCAAATTGCGTTTGAAGAAATGATTCGATCGCCGAAGCTTTTTGATACCGGGAATTCGCACCTCGACCGATCTCTTCGGCTAGCCGGCCAACCCTCGGATCAAGATCTGCAGGAAGTTGTAAAAATCGGTCGAATCCCGGCGGGTAACCGCTGTCGTCGAGAAGTTCGCTCGTCGACGGTCGCGATCTATCCGACCAGACCGTATAGCTGATGCGCTCGCCGCGCGGCTGAAAACTAAGCGATCCCTGTGAATCTCGGTCGATATAATTGAAGTTTCCTTTCACGGCGATCGGCCGCGACAAAGCGAAAAGTATGGGAATATCGAGAGGTTCGAGGTAAACGGTCTGCTGTGTAAGAGCTCCGCGGCCCGACGCATAGCCCACCTGTATAAGATCACGGTCACCCTTTGGCCTGGGTTCCTTAGCGCTATTCGAGCGGCTCCATGATTTTCCGTCAAAAGTATCGAGTGCCAATCCACGCCACCTCAGACCGCCGGCATTTCCCTGCTGGCCTTCGACCCTGATGCGCATAACGACCTCGTCGCTCTGCTGTATTCGGCCGATGTTGCCGAGTCTTACCAAATCCGAGAACCCCGAGGCAGCCGAAACACTGCCGGTCCCGCCGATCCCGGCACCGCCTACCCGCGGAAGCAGGAAGAATACCGGAGCGGCAAAGGCGACGATCAGAAATATCAAAACAATTGCAGTTTTAGGGATCTTAAAAACGGAAAAACCATCCGTTTCGTTTCTTTCTTTTTTTAGTCGCTTTTCGACCTCATGTCGGGTACGCCGCATCTCGAACATCACGACCGCGCAAGCCGCAAGAAAAATATAAAAAATGAACGAAAGCAGATAGGCCGCACTTATTGTCAAGCCCGCCCCAAGCAGCACCTCGAAAAACGACATCAAATATAAAAATATCCAGTCGCGATCGCCTTTTTTCTGAAGCAGTTTGATAACCGACAACGAAAGGATCAGGCGGGCAAGCAAGCCCGGAAGCATCGATTCATTACTGCTGAACTCGAGCAGCCGAAATTTCCACGCAAAATAGTACCCAGGCACGGCCGCAACTATCAGAGCGGTGCCCAGCCACTCGCTGATCTGCCACCGGCTGTCCTCGATATACCAGGCCGTGACCACCGCGGCCGCAAACAGAAGCGTCGCGACAATGCCGAACGTGCCCGAGACCCACATCGAAAGGAATCCGCAGCAGACGACGCCGTACGAAACTATTCTGAAAGAACGCTCAAAGTTCATGCTCTAGCTTAGATGCCAATACCGAAACCGGGATCCGTCGAGATCTCACCACAAACGCAAACCGTTCAAGAATATCGATGGAATATGCCGTCGACCTGCAGCAGCTGTCCTGTTTCCTGATTCCAGAAAACCTCTTCGATCGACGCCAATCGATAACCCATTGACCTCATGATCTCAAAAATGTCTGTGAATAAGGGTGCGTTGCTGTAGACAGGTACAAAAGACAACTCGAGCTGTACGGTCGCGATCTGCTGCAGCGAGTTTTCGGCGCCGGCTAAAATGCGGTCCTCAAAACCCTGTGTGTCGATCTTTAAAAACACGTTTGCGTTACCGTCAGTTATCTGGTCATAGATCGAGTCAAGCGTTTTGACCTCGATCGTTTCCCGGCCGACATATTTTGATTCGGGCGAGGCATCGATATGTCCCTGTTCCATCGGCAGGATCGAACTGCTGAATGAATTTCCCGCAATATTTATCTCGGCAGAACCCGTGTGTTCGCCGAGAGCGAAATTATTTACTTCCCATTCGGGTAAACGACCGGCGGTTTCGCTGAGCTTTTCAAACGCAGCCTTCATCGGCTCGAATGAGACGATGCGACCGCGATAATCCACATCGCTTCTCAAGTATTCGCCGAATTGGCCCGTGTTAGCACCGACATCCAAAACAAGATCGATCTTGTATATCTCAAAGAGTTGGTGCCGTCTCGCGGTCGGGTTCAGCAAGGGTTTGAATCTCGAGAGATCAAAACCCCTTCGCCGGATCAGATTCCTGATCTCGTGTTTGATGGTCATAGGGTCAGCAAATGTCCGGGTTCCGTCCGGCCTGAGTTCATTATATCGCCTAAAGCGTCATTTTTCGCTAGATTCGCAGTCATTAAACGACGGCGCATCATAAGCAACAGCCGACAAAATCTTGAAAAAAATGTTAAAACATGTTTTATTATTTATGGCCGC
>JBDTMQ010000086.1:0-1795 GCA_039934155.1 Acidobacteriota bacterium
TGGGCAGCGGGCTGAGGTCAAACTAGCAATTTATCTTAATTAGGCTGCAGAAACAATCTACGTGCGGTATTTTGCGCGGCCGGCAACCCGGTCGTAAACCCACGCCGGGAAGAATTTGCCGGCTCGAACGAGGGTCGCCAACTGCCACGGAAACGCCGCGAACTTCTTTTTCTTTTCGATCGCGCGAATAAAATGCGGAACGGCGTCCGCCAGGTCCATAATGAACGGCATTTTGTTTTCGCGGCCAGAGGTCAAAGGTGTCCGAATGAAACCCGGCTGAATGATCGTGACGTCGACGCCATGCTCCTGGACGTCCAGCCGCACACTTTCAAAATATGCGGTCATCCCGGCTTTACTGGCCGAGTAGGCAGCCGATTTAGGCAGCCCCCGAAAGCCGGCGAGGCTCGAGACCGCGACCAAATGGCCGCGACCGCGCTCAAGCATTTCAGGCAGCACCGCACTGACCGAATAAGCCGCACCCAGAAGATTGATCTCGATCACTTTCTTAACGGCATCGGGCGCCATCGCCCGCGTTTCACGATTGTTCCCGCCTATTCCCGCGTTCGCGATCAGGATGTCGATCTGTCCGAACTTTTCACGGAACTGGTCCGCGGCAGCCCTGATCGTCGGTGCATCGGTCACATCGACTGCGATCGGTTCGGCAATGCCGCCGGCCTCGCGGCATTTTTGAGCGAGCGACTCTAAGAGGTCCGCCCGACGCGCGACCAGACCAAGACAGGCTCCCTGTTTTGCAAGCGTCAAAGCTATGCCCTCGCCAATACCGCTTGAGGCACCTGTTATAAAGACCCGTTTATCCTTCCACTCCATATTTTAGGTCCGTAAATTATCCGTTCTCAACATACCTCAGCCACATAGGGGCCGAGCGCGTTGAGCGCGTTAGCGAGATCTGTTTGTTTGATCAGAAGGTGGTCTGTTGAGAACGACGACAGCGCCACGATCGGGATATTGACCGACGCCATGATCGCGGATATCTCTGCAATAAAACCGACGACGGTAAAATCCATCTCGATATCGAATGACACAAGCCTAAAGTCATTCTCTAGCTTTGCATCACCGAGGCCCGGACGCATCCGGGCCAGATCCTGTTGATCCAGCAGCAATGTGACCTCGTGTCCATCGGAAAAGATCATGAAGGGCGCGTTCAACCGCGGGCTCAGCTCCGCCGAGGACAGCAGATGTGAGAATCCCGCCTGTTCAAGCCTGACCAGAGAAAAGGTGCCGGGCACAACATTTACCGCGGCCATTTTTATCAATTCTCGTGCAGCAGCGTGGTCACTCATCGCGGGTAAATTAAAATTGTCACGCCCGTCCCGGTTTTAGATCTCGACAACGGTCGTCACGATCACGGGCTTTGACTGAAGCCGCTTTTGCACCAGGCGTTTCAGGTGAATTCTAAGATTCTCTTTAAAAACGGTCTTGTCGGCGATCTGTTCGCGTTTCATTTCACCGATCGCGTCCGAGATAGCCTTTCTGGCCTCGGCCGCAAAGCCATTCGACGTTTCCAGGCCGGCAACACCCTGGAACGAGATATGCGGCTCGCCTGAGAGCTGATGGGTCGCTCTGTCGATCGTCACGACCAGCGAGACCGCACCGCCGTAAGCCAGCTTTTTCCGTTCGCGAACTATGTCATATTCGATCTCGCCCATTGATTCTTCGTCAATGAACGTCTTGTGCAGGTCGTGCTTTTCAACGACCCGCGCGCCGAATTCATCGAGCTCCAGCACGTCGCCGTTCTCGATGAGAACGATATTATCGTCTGAATAGCCGGGTACAT
>JBDTMQ010000087.1:0-13770 GCA_039934155.1 Acidobacteriota bacterium
GTGTGTGCGTGTGCTCCGTTCATTCAGCATCTTTACCGCATCATCATAATGGAGACGCGGAAACGGCGCCGATATTGCCTCGAGCTTTGAAATGTCGCGCTCGAGAGTCTTCAGTTCTTCCTGGCGGTCGGTCAACACGCGTTCGACTATGGTGAGGATAAGTCCTTCGCCAAGGTCCATCATGTCTTCATAGCCCGCATAAGCGACTTCGGGTTCCACCATCCAGAATTCCGTCAGGTGCCGGCGCGTCTTCGATTTCTCGGCCCTGAACGTCGGGCCGAATGCATAGCTTTTACCAAAGGCCGCTGCAGTCGCTTCGTTATATAACTGCCCTGATTGGGTCAGGTATGCCTTGTCATGGCCGAAATATTCGACTTCAAACAGGGTAGTCGTCCCCTCGCAGGCCGCCGGCGTAAAGATCGGCGTGTCAGCGAGCGTGAATCCATTGTTGTCGAAATAGTCGCGGGTCGCCTTGATCACCGTGTGGCGTATCTTGAGCACCGCGTGTTGCTTCTTCGAACGTATCCACAGATGCCGGTTATCCATCAGGAACTCGGTACCGTGTTCTTTGGGCGTGATCGGGTAATCATGGACATTCTGCAGAATATCGAGTCCCGTTACGTCCAGCTCGACGCCGATCGACGAACGCGTGTCTTCCTTCACAGTGCCGGTGACAATGACCGAGCTTTCTTGCCCGATCGAATCAGCAAGGTCGTACAACGCCTCGTCATTCGGCTTAAAGACCACGCATTGCACAATGCCCGTGCCGTCACGTAGCTGCAAAAACACGAGCTTGCCGCTCGAACGTTTATTGTAAAGCCAGCCTTTAAGCGTGACCACCTCGCCGATATGTTCGTTTAATTGATCGATGTACGTTTGCTTCATATTCAGAAAAACACAAGTTTAGTCGAATCGGACCCAACAAACAAAAGGCCTGTCAAAATAGCTAATAGTTGCTCCGTTCCGCATATGCAAAATAGTACGCGCAAGACGTCTCACGCTTACGGCAGAGGAAAATGCTCGATATTCGCGTTGCCGAATATGACGAGAGTTTAGCTGTGAGACTTTAGAGAAATTCGGGACTCGTGGGAAAGGGAGAAGAAAAATGGCAGAATACGCTGACATGAAGCCGACCGAAAAAGCCCGGTTGAGGTTTCAGGGAGCCGGAACGACATCACAATTGGCACGTACATTTGCAGAAGAAGGTGGCGTCATTTATCGAACAATGGTTGCAGATTCCCTAAACGGTCTCGCACTAGGCCTCGAAGAGATGGCAACCGGTATCCGTGCAACCTATATTCTTCTGGATCAGATTAAAAGATCCCTGGAAAAGTAAGTTCCGCCGACGCGATCTTTGTCATTGAGTCCTATCCAGGCAGTTATGCGCCGGCTCGAAGCTGATTGACTAATAACCGTTTTGCCGTCATCTTGTAAGCAAATGCCTGATGACAAGAAAAAGAAGGTCAACTATTCCAGCGCCTGGGTCGAGGCTCGACGAATTATCTGGAAGGCGCGATGGCGTCTTTTGTTCGGCAGCGTACTGATGCTGATCTCTCGGCTCGCTGGAATGGTGCTGCCGGCATCAACTAAATACATCGGTGATGAAGTCTTCACCAATCGTAATTACGGGTTACTCAAATGGATCGCTTTGGCCATCGGTGTCTCAACGCTGGTGCAGGGGCTAACATCGTTTGCACTTTCCCAGATCCTTGGGGTGGCGGCGCAGCGAGCTATCACCGAAATGCGAAAGGCGGTTCAACAGCACATTGAACGTCTTCCGATCTCTTATTTTGACTCAACACAGAGCGGACAATTGATTTCTCGCATAATGAACGATGCCGAGGGAATTCGGAACCTCGTTGGAACCGGCCTCGGCCAGATACTTGGCAGCGTGGTCACCGCGTCGATCGCGATCGGTGTTCTTTTCTATCTGAATTGGCAGCTTACGTTAGCCACAATGGTGGTGCTGCTGATATTCGGCGGCGCACTTATGTATGCCTTTAAAATACTTCGCCCGATCTTTCGCGAGCGGAACGTGATAAATGCCGAAGTCACCGGCCGTCTTGGGGAAAGTCTTGGCGGAATACGCATCGTAAAGGCCTACACAGCGGAGAAACGCGAAGAGCTGTCGTTTGCCCGTGGTGCTCACCGCCTGTTTAAAAATATTGCCCGATCCGTCACCGGCGTCTCGGCAATCTCGTCGTTTTCGTCGATCATCATCGGCGCCATTGCTGTCGTAATGATCGTGATCGGCGGCAACGCCGTGCAGGCCGGAACGATGACGTTAGGCGAGTTCCTGATGTACATCTCTTTCACATTTCTTTTGGCGATGCCGGTCATCGAATTGACCTCTATCGGCACGCAGATCACCGAGGCCTTTGCCGGACTCGATCGGATTCGTGAAGTGATGGCGATGACCACCGAGGATGACGCCGATTCCCACCGTGTGCCTCTGCAGGCTGTAAACGGAACCATCGATTTCCATGATGTCGAATTTGAGTATGACGAGGGAGTTCCGGTGTTAAAAGGGGTCAGCTTTCATGCCGAGGCTGGTGAAACAACGGCATTGGTCGGGTCGAGTGGTTCGGGAAAATCCACCATTCTTAGCTCGGTCCTAAATTTTATTCAGCCGACGCGTGGTAAAGTAACTATAGACGGCCTCGATCTGCAGGAAGTTCGATTGCGCGATTACCGCCGACAACTCGGTGTAGTTCTACAGGATAATTTTCTTTTTGACGGCACGATCCTTGAAAATATTCGATTTTCGAACCCTCAGGCCTCGCTCGCCACGATAAAAGAAGTATGCCGCGTAGCAAACGCAGACGAATTCATTGAAAAATTTCCCAACGGATACGACACCGTTGTGGGAGAGCGCGGAGTCAAATTGTCAGGCGGTCAACGACAAAGGATAGCGATCGCACGTGCGCTGCTGGCCGACCCGCGAATCCTGATTCTTGACGAAGCGACATCGAGTCTTGATAGTGAATCCGAAGCGTTGATCCAACAGGGTCTGAACAATCTCAGACAGGGGCGCACGACCTTTGTTATAGCCCACCGCCTTTCGACCATTAGAAGCGCCGATCAGATTCTTGTTGTTGAAGCAGGTGAAATAATTGAACGAGGAAAACACGATGAGTTGATCGCATTGAACGGCCGCTATAAACAGCTTTACGATAAGCAGTACCGTTTCGAGCAGAATCTTTTTGTGAATCCGGGTGAGGATTTTACCAGCGGCAAAGCCGGAACGACCGCGTCGTCAAAACTCTGATATAACCTCCAAACATATGCCGACCGAACAGAACTACAAAAACCACACTCGTTGGTATCCACTGGTTCATTTTGTCCTGATGCCGATCCTTGCAATTAATTTGATTTGGCAGATCGTAATGCTGATAGTCACGCCAACCTGGGATCGCGGCGAGATGCTGCTGTTGGCGGTAAGTCTGATAATACTGGCATTGGCCGCACGCCTTCAGGCTTTACGAGTTCAGGACAGATTGATAAGGCTTGAGGAAAGGCTTCGAATTCAAGCCCTGCTTGATACCGAGATCGTTAAGGCCGCGCAAGCGCTGTCGCCGTCTCAGCTGATTGCACTTCGGTTTGCCGACGATAGTGAGCTTAGCGATCTGGTCCGCCGCACGTTGAATGGCGAGATCAAAACCCAGAAAGAAATAAAATCCGGCATCTCAAAATGGCGGGCTGATCATTTGCGTGTGTGATCTGTTTCCAACTCTCGTTTGATCACTTCGTTCAAAACTGGAAATCGGTCAAGATTCTCGGCCGCACGCCAGACGATTCCGAACATCGGCTGGATAAAGGGGATAAAATACGACTTGCCGCGGTTGACCGACTGAAAAGAAAACGTCCCGACAGCCTTAAGACACCGCTGTATGGTTTGCAGCCTAAACTCTTCAGCAAATTCATTTTCTGAGATCGGCGTCAGCCCGTTTTTCTCTCTTTCCGAAAGAAATGATCTTCGCTTAGCGGCCAGCCAGTATGCGTGTGGCGGTGACGTTACACGATCGAGCAAAAGTGATACCAAGTCATATGAAACACTGCCTATCCTGGCGTCCTGGTGGTCAATGATCCGCAATTCACCATTTTGGTCGATCATCAAGTTTGCGGCGTGAAAGTCGCGGTGGCAAAGGACCGCGGCGCGTGACTCAAGATCGCGGCTTAGATCAACAAACTCGCTTCGCAGCGCATCATTCTCGTGTTGAGGCAACGGTTGATGTCGAAGAGTTTCGAAATAATGCTCACGAAAGAAATCCAACTCCCACAAAAGCTTTTCGGTGTCGAATTTGAGTTTAGATGCGATCGAATTTGTGGCGAATGCAGAATCTGTTGCCTTTTGTATCTTGGCGACCATGCCTATCGCTCTTTCGATCAACTCCTCTCGTTCAAAGCTATTTGAACTCTCAAGCACGTCACGCAGAACTGTATTTCCGAGATCCTCCTGAACAATAACGCCCAGCTCTTCGCTGAAATCCAGAACTCTTGCGACGGGTAATCCGTTATCGCAGAACAAGCGGGTGACGTCGAGAAATGACTGTTCATCCGCCTTGAATTGCTCAGGATAAACACACGCGATTGCGGTCCCCCCTTGGTATTTGATCCGAAAATATTCACGCGTTGATGCGTCCGGCGTCAATTGTTCGACGCTGTCCGGAAGCTTGTTTGCCGCCAGATATTGCTTCAAACGTTTACGAACTTCGGGCATAGAATAGAAGGCAGGTGATCACAGAAGATTTAGTTGAGGGCAACGATATAATTCTCTCCCTGGATGTAGCCTTTGAGTGCTTTCTCGGGAATGTCTTCGCAGCTCCTCACCATATCGGCACGAACGATCGCCGCGTTTTCAAAATGTTCACCCGGTAAGATGGTTACGCCATCAGCAATAATGGTTCTATAAAGACTGGTATCGTCGGCGATCGTGACATTATCCCAGATTACGGAATCTCGAACACTCGAATTACTCGAGATCTGGCAGTTTTGTCCCGCACAGACATTTTTTCCGTTCATCATTGCCAACGAAATGTCCAAGTATCTGGGAATCGTAGAAAGTTCAAACCAGTCCGCATCTGTCACATGAGCGGCGATTTTTCTCCCTTCAGCCAGAGCGGGATTATAGAAGACGGGGACAATATCCGAATAGACTCCATGCGGGATGTATTCAAAGACCTCCGGTTCCACGATGTGAATTCCTGTGAACATTAGAGGCGTTACCAGGTCGTGTTCTGTGTCGCGTATCTCTTCTTCAGTAACCGGGGTCGCATAATCGCCGAATCCCGTGACGAAACCTGCGTCAGTGTCCACGATGGTGAACTTCTCGCGTTTGGTATTCGGCTTAAGGACCATCGTCGCGAGGGCTCCCGTGGCTTTATGTGTCTCAATTGCGGCCCCGATATCGATATCGGTAATTATCTTGCCGTTAACAATAATAAAGGTCTCATTTTCCAGCAGGTGACGAGCGTTATCGAGGGCGCCTGCCGTGCCCAGGATCGAAGGAACCTCAAGCGTATAATCGATCTTTACACCAAAGGCTGTTCCGTCGCCGAGCGAATCAATTACCGACTGGGGCTGGTGGTGCAAATTGACAACGACACCTTTGATACCGAAACTCGCGATGTATTCGGCAACGTAACCGACCAGCGGCTTTCCCAGAAATGGGATCGCCGGTTTTGTTCGGTCAATAGTTAATGGAAAGAGCCGCGTTCCGAAACCCGCGGCAAGGATCATTGCTTTCATCTGGGAAAGTCCTTTTCCAGGCCTGATTTACTTTACGGTAAAGGCATCGGAATTATCAACCTTCCAGCCGCCGATTGTGTATTGTGGTCGTCGCCTGTAAAATCCTCACGATCAATGATCTATGAATACCGACTCTGAGCTTTTGACCTACGCGGTCTTTTTCGGATCCGTGGGCAGCGAGTTCGCGGAGAAACTGAAGGCCGACCATCGTCTTTTATGGATACCTCGCGTTAAACCGCGTCCTCTTGGCCGGGGAATAATTGACCTTGCTCAAGCGGCTGTATCTGATGATGACACATGGGTCATTTTCGCAGATCCTTTTTGCGTAGACGCGGTCTTTAATAACGGAAAGGGCACATTCGAATTAGCGGACTGTATCCATGTTTGCGCTATGGGTAAAACTACCGCTTCCCGGCTTCGTGAATTCCATGTTCATACCGACATTATTCCGCGCCCAACCTTGGTCGACGCCGCACTGGACAGCATTATTCGATTTTCGGGTGATAATGTCGGTTCCATTTATTATGTTGGCGAGTCCGCTGATAATGTTCCGCTCTCTGGTAAATTTTTACCGATAAGGGTCTACGAAGCGGAATTTGAAGATCAGTTCGAAGTAACCCGCGTAAAGGCCCTGATCGCAGGCGGAGCAGCAGATATTTTGGTGTTCTCACAGGCTGATGACGTGCATAATTTTGAGCTGTTGTTTCGCGGAGCTCTTGCAGGACAAATATTATTGAATTCAATCGTGAGAGCTGAGTCGGAGGCCGCATTTAATGCCCTCAGCGAAAGGGGTGTGGCGGTCCGATATTTCGATCCGGAACGTTATGAAGATCATACGTTCACGTCTACCGGACTTTGAATGATGATATGAAACCAACAGTTTTGCAGAAAAACGACCGCCGTGAAATTTTTGGCTGGCTAATGTATGACTGGGCAAACTCAGCCTTTTACACAACTATCGTCAGCGTTCTCGTGGGTCCGTATCTCACCGCTCTTGCACAAGCCGACGTAGGCAAGGGCGGTGTCGTTCTGCACCTGGGTCCGTTTGGTTCGATCACTTCAGACAACTTATTTACCTCCACTCTCGGCGTTTCTATTTTTCTGCAGATATTCCTGCTGCCCGTTCTGGGAGCGATCGCGGATTACACGAATCTGAAAAAACGCATGATGGCGTTTTTTTGCTATTCGGGCGTTGTGGCGAGCAGCCTTTTGTTTTTCATTTCGGGCGAGGCCTATCTTTGGGGATGTCTGCTCTTATTAACTTCGAATATCTGTTTTGCCGCCGCAAACGTGTTTTATAACGCTTTCTTGATCGATGTTACGACTGAGGACCGACGTGACCTGATCTCGAGTTATGGTTTTGCCGCAGGGTACCTTGGCGGCGTGATAATGCTGGTGATGAACTTCGCCCTCATCAGCTATTCCGAAACGTTAGGCATAACAGAGGGAATGGCCGTTCGGATCTCGATGCTGGGAGCATCGATTTGGTGGGGTCTGTTTGCGATCATAACATTCACCCGGATCAGATCGCGCGGTGCAGTAAAGGTCGCCCCCGCGGGTCGGCCTCTGATCGTCGTCGGCTTCAGGGAAGTTTGGTTGACGTTGAAGGAGCTGTTCGGACTGAGGTACACTTGCCTTTTTTTGGCCGCGTATCTGCTTTATAACGACGGAATTCAAACCGTAATACTGAACTCGTCAGTCTTTTTGTCGCAGGAGTTGTTTGTATCCCGAGGCCTCGAAACCAGTCAAACTTTTCTTATCGGCATTTTTTTTATTGCTCAGGTTGCGGCGCTCGTCGGCGCGATCGTTTTCGAGCGGATCTCACGTGTCTTGGGAGCAAAGCGCACGATTATCCTGAGTCTCGTCATATGGTCAGGGATCGTGATCTATGCTTACGGCTTCTTACAAAACACGGTCCAGGCGATGGTCATGGCGGGTTTTATTGGGCTGGTGCTCGGATGTGCACAAGCATTATCAAGATCCTTGTATTCGCAAATGATCCCAAAAGAACGAGAGGCCGCTTTCTTCGGACTTTACGAGATCTCAGAAAAAGGTACGTCGTGGATGGGAAATCTGGTATTTGCGATAGTTGTCGGAACGACAGGGTCATACAGGCAAGCAATATTGGCTATTATCTTCTTTTTTGTTGCGGGCAGTGTGATCCTGGTTTTTACAGACACGGGACGGGCCATACACGAGGCCGGAAATCTCACGCCTGACGAAGCCGCTGTGGATGCCTGAATTTGTGAATTATTTGCCCTCGGATATAATTCAACTTGGGAGTTTTGGTTATCGTTGGTAATAAGGAGAACCTGGTGAACGTAAGTTCGGGCGACAGAATCGTAACGATATTCGGGGGTTCAAAATGCGGTCCCCAATCTGACGAATATAAGGAAGCAGAAAAACTCGGCCGCCTCTTGGCATCGGCCGGATTCACAATTTGCACCGGCGGTTATCTGGGTGTTATGGAGGCTGCTTCTCGGGGCGCCCGTGAAGAGGGCGGGCGGGTATTCGGCATTGTGATGAACCAGTTCAAGTCCGAACCGAACCGTTACCTGACTGACAAGGTGGCGACCGATCACTTTTACGACCGGCTGCAAAATCTGATCACGCGATCGGTAGGATTCGTTGCGTTGCGAGGCGGAATGGGAACTGTCACTGAGGTTTCACTAGTCTGGAATAAACTTCAGACAAAGGTCTTGGATCGTCGCCCCCTTGTGTTGTTGGGTGAATGCTGGCGGGATGTGGTAGACACCTGGAAGAAAAGCCTTGCAGTTTCAGATTCTGACGTCAGCTATCTGGATTTTGCGGAAAATGCCGAATCGGCAGCTCAAATAATTATCAAAAAATCACAGACAGTAAATATTTGATTTAAGAACGATCAGGAGTATGAATGAATTGTCCTAGATGTAACGCACCACTCGCGGATGATGCGCGATTCTGCGGATCGTGCGGCCTTACGCTTCCGTCACACCCATCGCCACAGCAGCCACAGTCGTCGCAGACGGGGCAAGCACCGACGAATCCGTCCGGGGGTTCATTTCCGGGCGACGGAGCCTTTCACTTCGATGCCGATGGACGCGGTCAGGGCCGGGGATACACCTGGGCGATCGAGCACCAGGGTGCCTTTGCACTCGCGGTCGTTAAGCTTCAACCCGAACAGGCTATCGCGGCGGAAGCGGGTGCAATGGTTTCGATGTCGTCGAACATAGACCTTCATTCCGAATTGAAGGGCGGCGTTTTCGGAGGTCTTAAACGGGCCGTTGGGGGCGAGTCAGCCTTTGTGTCAACATTTACGGCACGCGGCGGACCTGGAGAAGTAACATTCGCGCCGGGAGCACCTGGCGATGTCGCCGGCATCGAACTGAAGAACCAAACCTTCATGGTGCAGTCAAGCTCTTATTTGGCGGGCGACTTATCCCTCGTTGTCGACACAAAATTCGGTGGCGCAAAATCCTTCTTCGGCGGTGAGGGTTTGTTCGTTCTTCAGGTGTCGGGTGCGGGACTGCTTTTGGTTTCCACATTTGGAGCCATTCATCGCAAGACGCTTCGGCCGGGTGAACAGTACGTTATCGATACCGGCCACCTCGTCGCATGGGAAGGACATATGCAGTACAACCTGCGAAAGGCTGCAAAAAGCGGGTTTTTCCGGAGCTTTTTGAGCGGCGAAGGAATGGTGGCCGAATTCTCAGGCCCGGGCGAGATCCTGATCCAGACTCGCAACCTCGCAGCGTTCGCAGGACTTCTAAAGCCGTTTTTCCCGACCCAGAGTGGCGGAGGCGGCTTTAACTTGGGAAATTGATCAGTATTCGAGTTACTCGATGAAGGATCAGAACAAGCTCGAAGAGGCAAAACTAAACGGGAACCGCGAGGTCCGCGTCCGTGCGTTAGGCGTCTCACGAGGTGTAGCGATCGGTAGGCTTGTCCTCCTCTACGGATCGAGTCGACAATTCTTTAAGATCGAGATCGACGATTCAAAGGTGGACGCTGAGCTTCGGCGGTTCCGGACAGCATTGACCACCGCCAGACGGCAGCTCGATCGCATTGCTGACGCCTCGTCTCACGCACGTTCCGCAGGTGGGATCATTTCCACACAGCAGGCAATGCTCGAGGATCCGGAATTTGCCACCGAGGTTGAAAAATTCATTCGAACCGACCAAATAAACGCCGAATGGGCGGTCAAATCCGTTACCGATCGCTACGTAGCCCAATATAAGGCGCTACCGGATGAATATATCCGCGAACGTTACGCTGACATCGAGGACGTTGCCGAGCGTATCTTGACGTCACTCGGCGGTGATCGGCGTCGACGCGTGCGACTTGGGCCGGATTCCATCCTGGTAGGTCGCGAGCTTCGTCCATCGACGTTGGTAGAGCTAACCGGAGAATCGCCCAAAGCTCTGATCACCGAGCATGGCGGATGGACATCACATACTTTCATCCTCGCTCGCGAACTTGCTTTACCGGCCGTTACCGGATTCAAGAATCTTTTCAATCGAGTAAAGACAGGGGATACAGCCGTCGTCGACGGCTACAACAACGAGGTGATCTTGCACCCGACCGCTGAAACTATTCTCCAGTACACAAGGGCGCCCGGCAAACAGGTCGACATTCCGGCAGTCCGACGAAACAACTCCGCGAAGAGGCTAACAACCACCGACGGGACAGAGATCTTGATCCGGGTCAACATGGATTTTCCGTCCGGCTATCCGGACGCCTACGAGCTGGGTGCCCGCGGCATCGGTCTTTATCGTTCCGAATTCCTTTTCAATCAATTCAAAGGTTTTCCCTCCGAAACCGAACAAGAGACCGCTTATCGTGAGGTCGCGCTCCTGGCAGGCATTGATGGGGTCAAGATCCGCACATTTGATCTCGGCGTCGAGCAGTGGGGCGGACAAAATGTATCAGAGGAAAAAAATCCTGCGTTGGGCCTAAGGGCGATCCGTTTGAGCCTGGCACATGCAAAGCAATTCAGGTCTCAGATCCGTGCCCTTCTTCGCGCTTCCCATAAAAGGTCGATCGATGTGGTGATCCCGATGGTCTCCGGAATTTCCGAGATCTATGATGTCAAGCAGATCATCGAACGGGAATCGGCGGTGCTTGAGAGCCGACAGATTAGCCATGGCGAGGTCCGTCTTGGTGCAATGATCGAAGTTCCATCGGCCGTGCTGATGGCTAAAGAGATCGTTCAACAAACTGACTTTATCTGTTTGGGAACAAATGACTTGATCCAGTACCTCTTGGCTGTCGATCGGGATAACGAGAATGTCGCCAATTGGTATCGCACATTGCATCCTTCCGTACTGCGGGCGATCAAGATGGTGTCAAAGGCCTCTACCGACTTAGGAAAGTCTCTCATCGTTTGTGGCGAAATGGCAGGCTCGCCATTCTATGTACCATTACTACTTGGACTTGGCGTTCGAGAGTTAAGCATGAACATAAATTCGATCGCACATGTCCGCCGACTTGTTGAGGGAATCAAACTTAAGGATACAACTGAGTTAGCCGCGGAAGTAAACGACTGTCAAACTGCTGATGAGATCGAGGACCGTATGAAGCAGTATTTTCGCGATAAATGGACGAGCCTCTTGCCGCCCGACTTTTTTGCTGACCGACGCCGGTAGATCTTCGTTTTTCTTTGTTCGATGCGTTTTATTGTTGAACATTCTTTGTTATACTTCATCTGCCTTGCGATAGTGCGGGTCGGGCAGTCGCTTCCTAAGTGAAGAGGAAAGTCCGAACACCGATAGGGCAGCGGGCCGGGTAACTCCCGGGCACCCGATAATTCGGGTGACGACAAGTGCAACAGAAAATAAACCGGCCCCGTACGCGGGGTTACGGGTGAAACGGTGAGGTAAGAGCTCACCGGCGCGAATGGCAACAGTCGCGGCCAGGTAAACTCCCCGTGGTGCAAGATCAAATAGGAAAACGATTAATGCGAGCGGCCCGTTTGCTGTCGGTCTCACGGCCTTCGTCGTTTTCGGGTAGGTCGCTCGAGCCGTGCGGCAACTCACGGCCTAGATGAATGATTGCCATTCGCCTTTGCAGGTGAATACAAAATTCGGCTTACAGGCCCGCACTATCGCATACGGCGCTTTAACCCGCTTTTATGACAAAAAGGAGATGCTCCGACTTTTATGGCAAACCGGAAAGGGGTTTTTATCGGTGCGTATGTACCGAACGAATTGAAAGAATCTTTGCGTCGTCGCGCGGCCGCCGAACATCGAACTCTGTCGCAGGAAATAACGCGCATTCTCGTCGAAGCCGTCCACGGAAAGGGGCTTCCTACCGGTAGCGTCGACCGCCGCGATAACACTACGATACCGCGACGGCGCTCTTCAGATCCGCCAATCAGGCGCCGTGCGGAAGACCTGCCGTTCATCCCGAACGGCAGCGGCAAAAAATGACTTAGTTATCCATTTTGAACCAAGATGCGCCGGCCTTATCTCGCCGGCGTTTTTCTATCCCGGACCTTACTTTGCTAGTATCTAACCGATGAATAAGAAGTCGGCGGCGATCACAGTCATAGCAGTTATTCTGAGTTTTGTCGGTGGCTTTCTGCTTGCTAATGCCGTCAACAGAAGCGAGCTGACCTCACTGAGAACCGAGAATGATCGGCTAAAGTCCACTGACGGCGATTCGACAAATAGCGAGTTGACCGTCGACGAGATCGATCAAAAGGTAGCAGAGGCTGACAGTAAGCCCGATGATCAAAACTATCAACGAACTCTCGGCCTGGCGTTGTACCGTTACGGCTCTATGAAACAAAATACGGATATCCTTACTAGATCGGCCCGGCTGTTAGAAAGAGCGTCGACCTTGAAGAAGGATGATCGTGACGCAGTGGTCGGACTCGGAAATGCGTATTTTGATATTGGGTATTTTGCAAAGGACAACGAAAGTTTAAAAAAGGCCAGAGTGGCTTATGAACGGGCGCTTGCCTTGAAAGGCGACGATGCGAGCGTAATATCCGATCTTGCTTTAACGTATTTTCTCGAGGATCCTCCCGACCTTTCGACCGCCGAAGAACTCTTCCACAAAGCCCTCAAGATCGATCCTAAACACGAGCGGGCACTGCAGTTTCTGGTCCAAACACTGGTAAAGGAAGGGAAAAAGACCGACGCGGCCCGTTACTTAAGTGAATTGAAGCTCGTCAATTCATCGAATGATGCGATCCCTGAATTGTCGTCTATGGTTGCCGATAGTGAATCCCCGGGAAACAAATGAAAGAAACTCTCGTTGTTCTATTGGTGATCGGGATTTTGATGGCATTAACAGCCGTCCGATATCGGCGACAGATCGCGACGGGTATCCAGATCTGGAAAATGCTGCGTGGCGCATCGCCAACGAACAGAGGTGAACGGGACCTTAAAGGAGAACCAGTTGCCAAAGGACCGCTAGTCGTTTGCTCGAAATGCGGCACTTGGGTCCCCGGAGAAAAGGCGATCAGACTCGGGCAAAATGCGGTCTACTGTTCGGCGCAATGTCTCGAAACGGCGGCTCGGAATTAGCTTCGTTCATCGCATAAACGAATTGATATACCACGCGATCAACCGTTCACCAAACAAAAGACTGGCAATGGATCCGATCCCAAGAAAGATCCCGAACGGTATCTGCGCCTGAAGATCTTTGTTTTTTTGCCGGGCGATCACCACGATCCCGATCAGAGCGCCGGCAAAAGCTGCAATAAAGATCGCGAGAAATGACAGCCTCCAACCCAGCAGGGCCCCAACGCCCAGCATCATTTTTACGTCTCCAAGGCCCATCGCTTCGACATTGCGTGCTCGCTTCCAGATCTCACCAATAAGCCACAAGCTCCCGCCGCCTGCAAGGGCGCCAAGAATGGCAGAGACGATCGAGATCATCAATTCTGGTTGGCCATTCATCCAGGCTGCCGGCGCGGAGTTTCGGTCGGCAAAATATTCGGGAGCAAAAAAAAGTGGAATTACTATTCGAACGATCAGAACAAAAACAAAAAGCGGATAGGTTATTACATTTGGCAGGATCATGTGGGCAGCATCT
>JBDTMQ010000088.1:0-3917 GCA_039934155.1 Acidobacteriota bacterium
AAGCGCATTAACGGTTACATCGCGATTGGTCTCATAGATCGCCCGCGTAAGCGGTATCGACATCGGGCATACCTGGACGCAATTTTGCGCATTGCCGCAGTTACCGATCCCATCGTCACCCATCAATCCGTTCAAACGTTCTTCGATAGTGATCTTCCCTACCGGATGCATATTGAAAAGCCGCGCCTGGGCGATAGCCTGAGGGCCGATATACTGGTCGCCGCTGTATTGAGGACATGCCTCAAGACAGCAGCCGCAAGTCATGCAGCGGGAATAGGCGTATCGCTCCTGCGCTATCTCGCTTGAAATATGCGGACCGGGACCCAGATCGTAGGTTCCGTCGAGTTCCATCCAGGCATGGACCTGTTTCAGGTGATCGAACATCCGAGATCGATCGACCTTCAGGTCCCGCACGTTCGGAAACTTGCTCATCGGCTGCAGCGTGATCGTTTCAGATCCCGACGCAAGCAACAGATCGTCGATCAGTGCCGAACAGGACTGGCGGACCGTGCCGTCGATCACCATCGTGCATATACCGCAGACCTGTTCGAGACAGCTCATATCCCAAACGGGCGGCGTCGTGGCTTTGCCTTCGACCGTAACGGGAGCCTTTCGTATCTCCATCAAAGCCGAAATGATATTCAAATTCGGACGGTAATTGAGTTCAAAGGTTTCCCAGTAAGCCGGAGCGCCGTCTCTTTCTCGCCGCTGGATCTTGAGCCGGAATTTAGACGGCGGATTCTCCAGCCGCTGCTTTTTATGATGTCCGTTTTTATCCATAAATATCGCGATCTCACCTGCGGCAATCCCATGACCCGGATCAGTTCTTCACTTTGTCTCCCTCTCGGGACAACATTTCCTCACGGCCTTCCGGCTTGAGCTCGCTTCCCGGCTGCGGGACTTTAGCGGCTTTTGCCTTTCCTGACGAATAATCACGCTTTCGCGGTTCGATCAGCGAGATATCGACCGCCTCATAGCTCAGGACCGGTGCTTCTTCAGCGTACTCAGCTATGGTCGATTTCATCCACTGATCGTCATCACGGTCGGGAAACTCCGGCTTGTAGTGTGCGCCGCGGGATTCATTCCGGTTCAATGCTCCGAGGGTTATCACGCGGGCAATCTGAAGCATATTCCACAGTTCGCGAGCGTGCGGGACGGCCTGTGTCGCCCAAAGATTCGAATCGTTTATCGAAATGTTTTTGAACCGTTCGATCAGCTCAAGCAGCTTGTCGTCGGTCGCCTTGAGCCGGTCGTTGTATCTCACGACCGTCACATTGTCGGTCATCATCTTGCCCATTTCCTCGTGCAGCTTATATTGGTTCTCGGTTCCCTCATTGCCGATTATCTGCTGGTTTATCTCGCCCTGTCGCTTTAGCTCGGCTTCAAAGATGCCATTGGTCTCGGTATTTCCCCGCTCGACGTTTTTGGCATATACGATCGCGGAAGGCGCGGCCGTGAATCCGCCGTAAACGCACGAGAGAAGCGAATTGGCTCCGAGCCGATTGGCCCCGTGGATCGAATAGTCGCATTCGCCGGCAGCGAAGAGGCCCGGGATATTTGTCCGTTGTTCAAAATCGACCCAAAGGCCGCCCATCGAATAATGGACGCCGGGAAAGATCCGCATCGGAACGTACCGCGGGTCGTCGCCGACGAACATCTCATATATTTCGAGGATCGCTCCCAGCCGTTCGGTCAGCACTTCCGCTGGAATATGTGTCAGATCGAGGTAGACCTGATTTTCACCGCCGACGCCCATTCCATCCAGACACACCTGAAAGATCTCGCGGGTAGCTATATCGCGCGGCACAAGATTGCCGTATGCCGGATATCTTTCCTCGAGAAAATAATATCTTTCCGATTCAGGAATGTCCTGAGGCGAACGCGTGTCGGCGACATTCTTTGGCACCCACACGCGGCCGCCTTCGCCGCGGGCCGATTCGCTCATCAATCTTAGTTTGTCCTCGCCAGGGATCGAGGTCGGATGTACCTGAATGAATTCACCGTTGGCATAACGCGCGCCCTGTTGATAACACGCCCCGACCGCACTGCCCGTACATGTCATCGAATTCGTCGATTTGCCAAAGATCAATCCCGGCCCGCCGGTTGCCATGATCACCGCGTCGGCGGCAAATGACTTTAGCTCAAGGGTTTGAAGATTCATCGCGACCAGACCGCGGCATACCTGGTGATCGTCCAACACGAGCGAGAGCATTTCCCACCCTTCGAATTTATTTACTTTGCCTTTTGATTCCCACTTTCTTACCTGCTCGTCGAGCGCGTACAGGAGCTGCTGACCGGTTGAGGCTCCCGAAAATGCCGTCCGGTGATGAAGTGTCCCGCCGAAACGGCGAAAATCCAACAGCCCCTCCTGAGTTCGCGAGAACGGTACGCCCATTCGATCAAATAAATAGATGATCTGCGGCGCCATATCGCACATTCGCTTAACGGGCGGCTGGTTGGCAAGAAAGTCCCCGCCGTAGACGGTGTCGTCCAGATGTTTGGCGGGCGAATCGCCTTCCCCTTTTGTATTAACTGCGCCGTTGATACCGCCCTGGGCACATACCGAATGCGACCGCTTAACCGGCACGACCGATATCAGATCGACCTCAAAACCAGCTTCCGCGATCTTCATTGCCGCCGCGAGGCCGGCCAGCCCGCCGCCAACGATCGCTATTTTCATTCCGTTCGAGATCATAATTAAAGTTTTTTCGACGGTTGAACGATCCGACTCTTTTCCGCCTGTTCACAAAGTGCCGAAGGCAAAAGACCGCATTTTTTTACAAAGGCAGCCGCCGCGTTCACACCGATGGCACTTAACCCGACAGCCAGGAGAATACATGCGTAAAGCGTCGCTCTTTGGGCTTTTTCGCCAATAACGATCCCCCAGTCGACCGCAAAAAGCCACAAACCGTATGCGAGATGCCACGCCGTGGCGAGCACACCTAAAATGTAAAAACCCATTATCCAGGCGGTTTGAAATTCGCCTGAAACGATCGAAAAAGCCCGATCTGCATTTCCGGCCACGGGTACGAGGTTCAGACCGGGAATAAGCCCAAAGCGAAAATTCAATATGTGAAAGAAAAGGAAAAAGAAGAGAAATATGCCGGTGATCCGCTGAAACAAGTAAAACCAGTTTCGGCTGAACGCGTAATTCAATACGTTAGGCCGTGATTCCGATGAGATCAGAATACCGTAGATCGAATGGAACAGCAGCGGGACAAATATGCCGAAGATCTCGAGAAACAGCAGGTACGGCATGTTGTGAATATCCCGCACATGATCATTGAACACCTCGGCTCCGCTCATTGCCGTCGAATTGGTGTACATGTGCACCAGGAAAAAGATCCCCAGCGGAACGATGCCCGTCAATTGGTGCAGCTTTCGCAAAAGGAAGGTATTGCTAAATTTAATAGCCATTTGACGTTTAAGATCGAAGGCCAAATTTCGGATGGATCAATAAAATCTTAATTCCAATTTGCAAATACGGCAATCGTTCTCGAATTCCTTTTATGATAATCCTTTTTCCTTATAAGATAAAATGAAGTTTAATGCCTCATCTTATTAACGTATACTAATAATATAATGCATATCGAGTCGTTAAAAGTTTATTGCGATCTGGTCGAGCTGAAGAGCTTTTCACTGGCTGCCGAACGTAATTTTGTTACTCAATCGGCGGTCAGTCAGCAGATCCGCGGGTTGGAAGAAAGATTCAAACGCAAGATGCTCGAGCGTGTACGCGGCCGACGCGAGGTCAAGCTGACGCCGGCCGGCGAGATATTTTATCGCGAAGCAAAAAACGTTCTCGCTGCATATGATCAGCTGCAGGAGAATTTGCGCGGCCTGGTCGGCAAGATCGGCGGAACGGTCAAGGTTGCGACCGTCTACAGCGTCGGGCTTCACGAGCTTCCCGCCAAGGT
>JBDTMQ010000089.1:0-5161 GCA_039934155.1 Acidobacteriota bacterium
CCAGTCAGTCGGAACCTGTATTGAAAGAACCGACGAGCGATCGGTCCTGAATGAAACGCCCTCGGCAAGTCGCGAGACCTTTTCGCTTTCCAAGTCCCATTCGGCGAACAGACGGTCGCTTGCCAAACCGATCCGGCCGCCTTCCAAATGGGCGGTCGTGTAATCAATTCCGTAAAAGTTCTCTTCATAGCTTCGGACCTCGGCCCCCAATTTTTCCAGATTGAAGAAGCCGTTGCGGGCCTTCCAGGGCTCGAACGTCCATTTCACGAATTTTATACCTAAAGAAAGCGATTTTGCACGCTGCGCCCACTTCAAGCGGCCGCCGATGCCAAAACTCTGATATGTCGCCCTGACTGCCGTCATATGGGAATAGAAGGCCCGCTGGCCGCGTAAAAAGGCCGGAACACTCAGGACAAAACCTATCAGATCGCCGCCGGCAAAAGCGCCTAAAATAAAACCGCCGGCGTTTTGCGTGACGATAAAGTGGCGGACGGGCGATATCTCGATATCCGGAAGAGCAAAAACCTCTCGCTGAAGCTCAACGCATGCGGCTAGTTCGTCTAACCCTTTACATTCCCGTACGGCTATAGTGTCCTTCATTTTAACTGCCTTCGATCATCTGAAACTTTCGCAATTACATCGTTGGCTGTCAAATACGGCACCCGACCTGTTTTTTTCTTAACTTTTGTCGCTGGAATTGCTATGATTTAATCCCGGCCAAGCGGCCCGTCGAGACCTGATACTCACTGCCTTTCAATAAATGACGACTAAATCAACGATAGAGCAGCAGGGAAAGTTGTCGACCTACCCTTTCGCAGAATTGGCTGTAGAGATCGCACAAGCGCGGCTGAGCGGTTCATTGCGGCTATCTTTTGAGACAAAGAAAACTATCGTCTATTTTAAGAACGGCGAGGTGGTCTATGCGGTTTCCAATGCCAGGGCACATCGGCTTTTTAGTATCCTGCTCGACCGCAAAAAACTAGAAACAAACGAGCTTTCTGCATTCCCTGAGTTTGCGAATGACATCGAATTCGCCGCGGCGCTTGCGACAAAGGGTCGATTTACTTCGGAGCAGCTCGCATCGCTCAAAATTACTCAGATCGAAGAAATAATCGTCGATGCCCTGCTTTGGCCTTCCGGCGAATGGGTCTTTAGTCCGCTGTCACGGATCCGGGATGACATGCAATGCATGATCGACATTCACAAACTGATGATGGATTACGCGCGCTGCATTCCATCGTCGGTTATTTCTCAGCGGTTTAAGAGCGTCAATGAGGCCTTTTCCTCTGTTGGTACAGAGAAGTCAGAAATGCATCTTCAATCACACGAGGCGTTTGCACTGTCTAAATTTAACGGCCGGCCAATGACCTTGGAGGACCTTCGCGTCCAGTGCCCGATGCCTGAGGCCGGACTCTCTCAAGCTTTGTATGTGCTCTGGCTGAGCGGTCTGATATATCGCCACGATTGGAACGCTGCCTTTTCGCCATCTCGGATCGCAGAGATCGGCAAGGCAAAACTTAGCCGGCTTAACAACAAGTTAAAAACACCGACAGCCTCGACCGTCAGTTCATCGCCGGACGGTAAACCTGTCCAAGCCGCACCCAGGCCCGAAGAAAAAACGACTCAGGAACCGACGGTCGAGATGTCTCTTGAAGAGTATCTCGAACAGGTTGAAAAAGCTGAAACACTTTACGATATACTTGGGATCGATGAAAAGGCGGATATACCCAGGATCAAACACCAGTACTTCGGCATGGCGAGACTTTTTCACCCCGACCGCTACCATCGAGAATCTGCGGGAATACTTCGTCGGATCCAAGTAGCTTTTACCGAGCTCGCTCATGCTTATGAAACTCTAAAGTCACCCCCGCTTCGTGAAACATACGATTTCAAGATGCGGAAGGAGATGGAAGGGCGAAAACGCCGCATAGCTGAGGGTCACACCGAAGTGTCAAGTTTATCGTCTGAGCAAGGTCTCGAGAGTTTTGAGCAGGGCTTAAATATGCTGGCCGACGAAGAATTCGAGGCGGCCGCGACCTATCTTTCCAGGGCGATCCACTACAACCCGCAAAATGCCCTCTACCACGCGTATTACGGAAAGGCCTTGTCAGCGGATCCGAAACAACGGCACAAGGCTGAATCTGAGATGCAGAATGCAGTTAAGCTCGATCCCAAGGACCCAAAGATTCGCCTGATGCTGGTCGAATTCTTTATTGACAATAATCTCGCCAAACGTGCAGAAGGCGAACTCAAGCGTTTCCTTGAGATCGCCCCGAACAACCGCGAGGCAAAGAAACTTCTCGACAAAATCCTTCAGTAGCAGACGAAACCACAGTATATTTCGCGTGTTCGCAAAAATATTCGGTTCGAAACAACTATCGCGCTTCCTCTGAACTTGAATCTTGCGCGCATAAAATCGAAACTAGGATACATGCAAGGGACGACCGAAACAGAAAGCCATTTTGACGAACGACTTCTCGAGATATCGTCGCAAATGGACAGCTTTGAAGGCTACACGCACGCGCACGGACTTTTCGTAGCCGAGATCTCAGATTCCATAGGCCGTCGACTTAATATCGCCGCTCACGATCGCTTTTTTATGCAGCAGGCGGCTCTGGTACACGACCTCGGCGAAATGGCAATGGACCGCGATTACATTCGCGAACACAGGACGCTGACCGAGCCCGAAAAGATCGATCTGGAAAGGCACCCTGTGATCGGCGAGCAAGAGGCGGCAAAACGCGGCCTGTCGCGTGGTGTTCAGCTTTTGGTTCGCTGGCACCATGAATGGTGGAACGGTGACGGATATCCGGACCGATTAGTTGGCGAGCAAATCCCCTTAACGGCACGAATACTCCGTGTTGCAGATACGTTTTCCGCTCTCAGCGGCGGAAGGCCTTATAGACCCGCTATGTCAGAAGACGAAGCGCGAAAGCACCTTACAGAGTGGGCCGGCCTGGAATTCGACCCAAAGGTGGTTTCGGCCTTTCTCTCTCTGGATCGACAGACCGAAGAGAGTGACTCGGGTTCGGCCGGGATCGTGTCTGCCTCAATTCGATATGATCGCACTAACTCCTGACAAGCCCGTTAGCTGGCTTTCTTTCGAACTTAATATCTTGCGACGGCTGGAATTCCGATCGGTGGCCCTTCCGTTTGCGGGCGACCCAGCGATCGGTACTTATTTGAAGCGCAGGGACGTGCGCGTCCTGGCCAACGATCTGTTGCAGTCGAACTGGACGAATGCCGTAGCTCAGATCCAGAACAACTCTGAAAAACTCTCGGACGGCGACGTAAATCTTGTGCTTGAAGATGTCTATGTTCCACGACACAAATTGCGTAATTCCGCTCTCAGGTCGTGGTTCAGCGAAACGGATTCATGGTGGTTCGACAACGTGCGGCAAAATATTGAACAACTGGAGTCTCCGGTGACATTTGCAATAGCAGCCTCCTTGGTAATGGCGGTCGGCGACTATGTGCTTTCTTTTACTGAGGAAACTCTTGAGCTGAGGCAACCCCTGTCAAATGTTTTCCGACGTTTGTGGACGAGACTGCCTGACCCTGTCAACAATGGACAAAACAACACCTGCGTGAATGAAAATCCCGTCGAGTTCATCGCCGAGAACAACTTTATCGATCTGATGCTGCTTAGACTCCCCGCAACTTTGTCCGCAACCGGCCGACAAAGCCGGGATCGATCTGTTTGGCGCGAGGAATGGCTTCGCGGCGGCGATGATTTTTGGGACGATGTTGAAAAGAGTTTAAGCGGACGCTTGGGAATGGAAGTGGAAACGAAATCGCAATATCTTCGGCTGTTGGAAGAGACCCTGCGGACGGCTTCACACATTGAGAAGTGGGTGATCGGTCACGTTGAGAACGGTTTTGTTTCGACACAGGAGATCGTTGAGAGGATCGGCCGGATACGCCGGGTCGAAACCGTCTACACAAAAGACTTTTCCGAATTGACCGGCACAAAAGCGGTTCTGATCACCGCGTAGGACCCGGCCGCCCGTTTATTCCAAACCGGTTACGCCAAAACCACACTACACCGGCCGCCGCCGATAATACTCCCGAGATAACGGTAAGCATCTGCGGCGAAATATAATAGACCGCCTCGCTCGCGGCATAGCTCGCAACTCCAAAAGTGGTCAATTCGGCTCCCCGGTCAAGCGTGGAAATACGACCGCGGATCTCATCCGGAAGACTTCGTTGAAATAAGGTTTCCTGAATCGCGTATTCAACGCCGACGATCGCCCTCGAAATAAACGCAAAAGCTGCGAAAAACCAAAGGGTCGGCATCAGCCCAGCGATCGAAAAAAGTATTCCGTGGATGATCAGTGTCCAGCCGATAAATTGGTTTTGCTTTTTTCCACGGTCAAGCACGATAGACGTCCTGTGAGCGATCAACATGCCCAAAGTGAGTCCAATGCCGCTCGCCGTCCATAAAGCGGCAACGGCTGCATCCGGATTCCAATTTTCTTTCGCAGCGAAATAGACCCCGCCGATCCGTTCAAAAATAATATTTATCGCTCCGCCGCCGGTTGCCCATATCACGTTCATGATCAGGATGGTCAATGCAAAGTGATTTGTGGTCGTATACTTAATGCCGTCCCGAAGCTCGGCCATGAATGAATCGCGGCCGACGCCGGCCATCCTCGCGGCTGTACGATCATCTCTCGTCGCAACCTCAGGTATCAGCCAGATCGAGATCGCCGAGATCAAAAATGACGCGGCATTTATGATGAAAGCGGTCTGATAACCGAACGCCGCCGCTGCCCATCCGCCGAGCGCCGATCCGACACCCATCAGCATAAAACGTGTCGAGAACATTAGTGCAGTGCCGGCAAGCAGTCCTTCGCTGCCCGTTAGATTTGGTGTGGTTGCGTTTTTCGCGCCTTCGAAAAAAGCGCCAAAAGTGGACAGAAGAACAGTTGCCAGGTAAGCGATCCAAAGATCTTCGACGCGTGTGACCAACAAGAACATCAGAGCGACGACAACCCTAGACAGATCGGTGATGAGCATCACCTGACGCCGGGAAAAGCGGTCCGCAAAGGTTCCGGCGATCGGTGAAATAACCGCAAATGGAAGGACGCGACATACGAAGAAGATCCCGGCCGCAGCCGGTGAAGCGCCGCTCACCGTTCTGACCAATCCCAGCCCCGCA
>JBDTMQ010000090.1:0-1914 GCA_039934155.1 Acidobacteriota bacterium
ACGAGCGCAACGAAAAACGGCCGGGATCGCCCCGGCCGCCGTCTTCAGAAAGTTGTTTTTTAAAAATGCGATGTACGAGATCATCGCGATCAAAGACGGGTCACCTGAATAATCAAACCATCAGCTGAAAATGTTGCGGACCTTCTCGATAAAAGACTCATCGTCAAAATCCGTGTCCTCGACCTCCGCAAGCTGTTCGAGCAGATTGCGCTGTTCCTTTGAAAGCGTTTTCGGCGTGATCAGCGTCACGGCGACGAAGAGATCCCCTTTACCGCGGCCGCCTAAAACGGGCATTCCCTGCAACTTAAGCCGAAACACAGTTCCCGTCTGGGTGCCTGCCGGTATTTTCAGTTCCTCTTCCCCATCGAGGGTTTTGACCTTGATCTCAGTTCCAAGCGCTGCCTGGGCAAATGTGACCGGCGCCGCGGAATAAAGGTTTGCTCCCTGACGTTCGAACATTTCGTGTTCGGCAACGTGGATCACAACGAAAAGATCCCCCGAAGGACCGCCGTTCAATCCGTCTTCGCCCTCGCCGCTGATCCTCAGCCGCGAACCCGTCTCAACACCGGCCGGGATCTTAACGTCCAGAACCTTTTCCTTTTCGTTCCTGCCGGCACCCTTACATGTCGGACACGGATTTCGAATGATCTGACCGCGTCCCTGACAGTTACCACAGGTACGCATAACGCTAAAAAATCCCTGCTGGTAACGCGTTTGACCGCTCCCCGCACAAGATTTGCACGGTTCGGGCGATGTTCCCTTTTCAGCCCCGTTCCCGCCGCAATCCTCGCATTTCTGCAGACGCGGTATTCTCAGCTTTTCGTCCTTACCTGTTGCCGCGTCCTCCAGCGTGATCTCGAGATCGTACCGAAGGTCCGAGCCACGCTGGACCGTACTGCGTGTTCGGCCGCGCGAGCCAAACATATCGCCGAACCCGAACATGTCAAAAATATCCTCTATGTTCGAGAATCCCGGATCGAAACCTGCCCCCGCGCCGGCAGCTGAGTGTCCAAACCGGTCATAGGCCGCGCGTTTTTGGCTGTCCGAAAGTACGGAATAGGCCTCGGCGCATTCCTTGAATTTTTCCTCGGCATGCGGATCGCCCGGATTTTTATCGGGGTGATGCTTGACCGCGAGCGTCCTGTACGCACGCTTGATCTCGGTCTCGGTCGACGTTCTGGCGACGCCCAATACTTCGTAATAATCTCGTTTTGCCATAGTTCAAGCCTGATCTGAAAAGTCGGAAGCGCCTATAAGACATACTTAACGGTTTCAAAATCAGGAATGCGCCGGAACATACAAATATGAACCGACGCACCTTTTATTTTGCTATAAACGGGCTAATTTCTCAAGCCGCCACTAGACCGCCGAAAGCATCGAGGCTGTGATCCTCGATGCCGTCTCTTCGACCTTCACCATGATCAGCTTTAGCTCTTGAATGTCATCTGACGCTAACGAATCCTCGGCATTATTAAGAACGCCGTTGATCTCCATCTGTTCCTGGACCGAAAATCCGCGACCAAATTCCATCATCGCTTTCCGGGCATTCTTCAGCATATTTTCGAGCCGGTTCTTTTGAAGAATGAGTTCGCGTGCATCGCGGTCGCGATCGACCGAGCTTTCGGCTTCGTGGATCAGCCGTTCGATCTCTTCAGGCGCCAGACCCGACGACGGCGTGATCTGCATTGCCTGTTCGAGGCCCGTCATCTTGTCCAGGGCCGACACGTTGACGATACCGTTAGAATCGATCTCAAAAGTAACGTCGACCTGCGGAACACCTCTCGGCGCCGGAGGAATGCCTACCAACTCGAATTTATTCAAGCTGCGGTTACCTGCGGCCACCTCGCGTTCGCCCTGCAGAATATGGATCTCGACCGATTGTTGATTATCGACAACGGTCGTAAATGTCATCGT
>JBDTMQ010000091.1:0-6448 GCA_039934155.1 Acidobacteriota bacterium
AGTTCGGCCGCGGTTACGGCGCCGTTGTTTTGGTACAGACAAAATCAGGCGGCAACGACATCGCCGGCGAGGTCTACTTGTACCACAACAACAGCGACCTGAACGCCAAGTCGTTCTTCTCTCACGGTAAAAAGGCAGTAAATAGACGAAACCAATTCGGCGGCGTCGTTGGATTTCCGATCTTGAAAAATAGATTGTTCGGCTTTTTGAGCGTGGATGAAATTAGGAATTCAGGCAATCAAAATTTCAGGAAAGACATTATCCTTGATTCGGAACACAATCCGGCCACGTGGTTTGATGTAACGCCCGCGAACAACACAGCGGCGAACCGACAGTTCATCCAATCTGTCCTTGACCGGTTTGGAGACCTTCGGCCGAACGACCCGGTCTTTGCACGTGTGTACAACGGCGTTCAGGCGCGTAATTTTCCGGCCAACGACTATACTGCCAGGTTCGACTGGAACGCGGGTCCGGCCGACAACGTGTCCGCACGATGGCAGTATTCGCGACAAATTTTCGACATCACAGACATTGTTCTTGGCGAGAATGCTTTCCAAAACCACAAACAGGTGAACATAGGGGTTACCTGGACCCATTCGTTCAGTTCCAATGTCGTCGGCGAATTCCGATACGGACGCGGCTTTAGAAATACACTGGTCAATCTCGCTGCCGGCAATGATACTCCGATCATCCGCTGGGCCACCGGGAATCAGATCGCCGGTACGATCATCGGCAACTCCGGAGCATTTCCCATCCAGCGGTATCAGACCGACAACCAGTTTGTCTATAATCTCTCGGCTGTTCTTGGCGGCTCTCATTATTTGAAAGCCGGAACTGACATTAGAGTACAAAAACTTAATGATCTTGCCGACAACACCTCAAGAGGTTTTTGGAATTTTGGTGTGACCTGCGGCGGCACGACTTATGCCAACAGCTATCGCGCATTTTTCAACGGATGTATCTCTACATATCAGAAAGGCTACGGTCCGTTTTTCCTGGAGAACAATATCGGCGAAAAGAATTTTTACGTCGAGGATAACTGGAAGATTCGCAAGAACCTGACGTTAAACCTCGGCTTCCGATATGAATACGTCGATGCGCCCACCGAAGACGAAGGTCGCATCGATTATGGATTTGAAGACGACAAGAACAACTGGGAACCTCGAGTCGGATTTGCATACAGCCCAAATTTCGACTCTGGCTTTATGCACACTTTGTTGGGCAGCCAGGGCGAGTCTTCTATCAGAGGCGGTTACGGTATCTATCATGGCCGGCTATTCCAATCGTTGTTTTCACAAAACGGCGCGAGCGTGAGAACCAACCCTCCGCAGGCAATTTTCCAGTCTTTCACTAATCAGACAAACCTTTTGGATCCGTCGAACGGATTTGTGTTTACACCAGGTCCGCAGGCGGCACGCCATACCGAAACCATGATCGACCCGGATTTGGAGATGCCCTATACCCAGCAATGGAATCTCACGTTTGAGAGGCAGATGCCCTGGAGTACGGCCCTTCGGATCAGCTATACGGGAAATCGAGGAATTGGATTGCTAAAGTATGTGCAGGGCAACGTTCCCAGGCACGATCCGACCAACGGTGTTGTGGTTCAGGACCATCCGAATAACTCGCCGAGCACTCTTGGATACGGCGCGTTACCCGCCAATGACCCGCGGCGCGTCGACGTTCGCGGCCTAACTCTGCGTCCGGCGGCCGACATCCTGTGCGCGGGAACGGGCCTTACGGGCATCGCCGTTACTACGACATGTCCTGTTGCGGTGCCGATCGCGGCGAACGAATACAGCTTCAGGGTGCTTCGCACGAATGAACGCCGGGCCGACGGAAGGTTTACGACCAATCTTCTCATAAGTAACGGAGCATGGACGTATTACAACGGCCTTCAGGTCGAGCTAAATAAACGCCTCTCTGAGGGAATAAATTTTTCGGCGGCTTATACCTGGAGCAAATCGATCGATACGACATCGGAAGCAACCTTCGTCGGTGCCGGCGACAGCAACCAGAACGGAAATGACGCAAAGGCCCTTCGCGGTTATTCGCGTTTTCATACGCCGCACCGGTTCACTTTCTTTGGCACATTTCGCACACCGTTTTTCGACAAGGATCGAGGAATTTTAGGTAACCTTCTCGGCGGGTGGCAAATGTCGGCTGTCCTCAAATGGGCACACGGCACGCCGTTTTCGGTCATACGAAGCGGCGGTGCGGACCTTAACTTTGACGGTTTTGCCGAGGCTCGTCCGGTGATCCTTGACCCGAGTCTTTTGGGCAGCACGATCGGCAACCCAAGTACTTCGGTGCAGGACCTGCCGCGGTCAGCGTTCAGGGATGCGGTGGCCGCCGATTTTGGGACGGGAATTCTCGGACGAAACACGTTCTTTGCCGACGGCGTAAAAACGGTAGACCTGGCGTTTGCTAAAAGCTTCGGCATGCCATGGGGTGAGAGTCATCGCTTTCACATTCGAGCGGATCTTTTTAATGCATTTAATATGGTACAATTCGGCTTCCCGATCAACGATATTACCAGCGCTAGTTTCGGCCAGATCAATGGTACGGCTACGCAATACGCTCCGCGCTCGATACAGATCTCGCTGCGATACGTATTCTAAGCGGACGTCCGGTGGCCTGCCAAAAGTTGAAGTGGAGGTTGTTAACGCTCGGCATCGATTTTGCATTAAAGAAAACGGCTACCGATACCGATACGCCCCGAAAAAATCTTTTGTACTGCAAATTGTTTATTTTCAATATGTTGGTGGAAGTAAACAGACTAAGCGCGTCTTGATTCGATAACGAGATTTTGGAGATTCGTCCAAAAACTTAAATTTTTCTTATGGATTCCGCATTTCTACCTAAACTCTGAACAAGGATACGGCTATGACCAAAAATACATTGAAATCAATTCTCTTCGCAATGGCAATTTCTCTCTGCCTGAGCGGCGTTGCGATCGGGCAGGAGATCAAAGGCTCGATCGTCGGCTCCGTTCGCGACACCACCGGCGCGGTCGTTCCGGGCGCGACGGTGACGATAACCGACCCCTCAAAGAATAACCAGGTTGTTCGCACGATCACCACGAACGACAGCGGCGAATTTTCAGCGCCAAACCTGGCCATTAGTATTTATGACGTCGGAGTCGAAGCACCCAACTTTAAGAAGGCTCTCAATACCGGGATCAAGGTCGACGTCGGTGCACGACGCCCCGTCGACGTAGTTCTCGAAGCCGGAAACATAACCGAGGTCGTGACCGTCCAGGGAGACCGTGTAGCGGTCGAGCTGAATACACCGGTCGTCGGTACGATTATTAACGGTGACCAGGCACGAGAACTGCCGGTCAACAATCGAAACTTTATCCAGCTTTTGACGCTCGCCCCGGGCGTGTCGGGTAACCTGTCGGATCAGGTATATGTCGGTACGACCAACCCAGACGGGCAGGCAAATACCATCAATATCTCGGTCAACGGCGCGCGTTCGAGCCAGAACACATTTACAGTAGACGGCGCCGACATCACAGACCGCGGATCGAATATCACGATCCAAGCATACCCAAGCGTCGATTCGATCGGCGAATTCAGGGTATTGCGGTCGATGTTTCCGGCCGAATCCGGCCGCAGCGGCGGAGGGCAGGTAAACGTTGTCACCCGCAGCGGCACTGATGAATTTCACGGCAACTTGTTCGAATTTGTCCGCAACGACGCATTCAATGCAAATACTTATTTCAACAACCAGAACCGCCCGTTGGGCATAAATTCGGAAGGAAAGGCCCGTAAAGCACCATTTCGCTATAACAATTTTGGCGGAACGATCGGCGGCCCCATCTACTTTCTGAAATTTGGCGAACGGGATCCCAGTGATAGCTATTTTGGCAAGATACCGCGAACATACTTCTTCTTTTCTGAAGAAATGCGCCGCGACATCCGCTATGTGACACTTAACTCTACTGTGCCAAGCGCCGGCCTGCGGCAGGGAATTTTTACGGTTCCGATCTGCCTGCAGGTCACCGCTGGTGTCTGTTCAGAGACACTGGATGCTGGAACGCCACTTTCGACGCGTCGGCCGATCAACCCGGTCTCACAGCAGTATATTAATTTTATCTACAATAACGTGCCGTTGCCCAACAGCACTGTTCCAGGATCATTTTCATTGAGCTTTCCGGCCCGTGGAACCTTCAAATTTCAGCAAGAGATCCTGAAGATCGATACTGCATTCAGCAAAGATTGGTCAGCCTATTACCGATACGAACGGGATAAGATCCCGACACTCGAGGCGAACTCCCTGTTCTCGAGCGGTTCCGGCTTGCCCGGCGTATCGACAACTTCGACCAACTCACCGGGGCGGACGCATACGTTCAATACGAGCTATGTATTTACGCCTAATGTGATTTTGGAGGCTGGCTACACGTTTGGATACGGAGCGATCCTCAGCCACAACGTGGGACTCTTGGCTCTGGCTAATTCGCCGATCACGCCGCCACTTCCTTATCCTGTAACGCGTGACCGCGTTCCTTCGATCAGCAACAACGGGTTCAGCAATCTGGGCAGCTTTGGCCCTTATGACAACTTTTCGTGGAAACAGAACTTAAACGGAAACCTGACCTGGATACATGGCAGCCACACGATGAAATTCGGCGCGATATATTCGCTTTATCGCAAGAATGAGAATGCGTTGGCCGGAAGCAATGAAGGCCTCTTCAACGCTTTTAACACGCCGGGTTCGAACGCGGCGACAATTGCAACGGGCGGCACCACAGCTCAGCAACAGTTTGCCAATTTCCTTGTGGGAACGAACGTTTCTTTTACTCAGGCCAGCTTTGACTATACGGCTGACCTTCGTCAAAAGACATTCGAAGCTTATGCACAGGATGAATGGCGTATAAGACGCAACCTAACGCTTTATTACGGTGTTCGCTACTCGTTCTTTGGTTCGCCTTATGACAAAAATGGTCGTTTGACGAACTTTGTGCCGGAGCTTTACGATCCTGCAGCGGCTCCGCTCGTACAGGGTGACGGGAACCGTGTTTTCGCGGCGGGCAAGAACTTCTGTAACGGCATCATTGCCAACACTCAGAATTACCTGACCGGTCCCAGCGTATTTCACTGTACGCCAACACCTTCACCGTTCGGCAAATTCGTTGTAGACGCGCCGAAGACGGACTTTGCTCCGCGTGTCGGTCTTGCGTGGGATCCATTCGGCAAGGGTGAAACCTCGATCCGAACCGGATACGGCATTTACCATGATCAGGTTCTGAACGGAACTTTGCTGCAGCATATCGGCCTTAACCCGCCGTATCAGCAGAACTGTACTGTTACAGGCGTCAATATTTCGAACCCCGTGCCGGGCGGCGACTGTACCGCTGCCTCTTCGACACTTGTTCCTAATTTTCGGGCAATTCAGGCCGATTGGAAGACCCCCTACATGCAGCACTGGTCCTTCGATGTTCAGCATCAGCTGACAAAGAATACGATCGTGACATTGGGCTATTACGGGTCGAAAGGCACGAATTTGATCGGTGCATTTGAAGAGAACGAACTGAGGCCAGGACAAGCCATCGCGGCTGGACCGACAGGTTGTGCGGTGGGTGCGTCAACAACACCGACGGCCCCGTGCCAAGTCGCAGGAACGGCGTTTCTATCGTCAGCGGCAACGACGATCATCGATCAGATCCGCCCGTATCGCGGTTACCGATCGGTAAATATCGTCGAACCGCGTTACAATTCTTCATACCACAGTCTCCAGTTCTTCGGGCAGCACCGTTTCTCGGGCAGCTCGCAATTGAACTTGGCGTATACGTGGTCAAAGAATCTGACCGACAACCAGACAGATCGTTCGACAGCTCCGCAAAACTCCTATGATATTTCACAGGACAAGGGCCGGGCGGCCTTTGACCGACGTCATATCGTCACGGCGAACTGGACTTATGAGCTGCCGTTCTTCCGCGATACAAAGGGATTTGTCGGTGCCGTTCTCGGCGGCTGGCAAGTGCAGGGAATCGCGACCTATCAGACGGGACTTCCGCTGACGATCACGACCTCGGGTTTTGATCCGGCAGGTCTTGGCCTGATCCCGGCACTGATCGCCGGCTCGCGGCCGAATACGCTTTGCAATGCCAATGAAGGTGCACCGCAAACCCAGCAGCAGTGGTTCGATACAAGTTGTTTTCAAAGAAACCCGACGTCGGCCCAGAATGTCGGCCTTTCGAACACCGTCGGCACAACGGGCCGCGGAACGGTTTTCGGCCCGCCGACCAAGCGTGTTGACTTTACCCTTTCAAAGAACTTCAGGTTCTCCGAGGACATGAGCCTTCAGCTTCGTGCCGAATCGTTCAACGTCTTTAACTGGACGAACTTCACGACTGTCCAGACAAATGTGACTTCGACGGCCTTTGGCCAGGTAACCGGTGCCCGCGACCCGCGTACCTTCCAGTTCGCAGCCAAGTTCTATT
>JBDTMQ010000092.1:0-3409 GCA_039934155.1 Acidobacteriota bacterium
AGGATCTCCGGAAAGCGCGGACCTGAGCAAAGAGATTTCTTGGCGTGTGATCAGCCCGCTGGCGAACGCCACCACCCCAAAAACAGTCGTGCCAAGTGCTAATCCCGCGACGAGCGCGACCCATCCTGGTTCGAATTGTCGCAAAAACGACTTCTCCAGAAATATCATCGCCCCGACAGCAACAGCTATTTTTACCAACAGTCCAAGCCAGAATCGCCATAAGATCACATCAAGAAAACGCTTTTCTATATAAAAGATCAGCGGTACGATGGCCGCTGCGCCTACCATTCGAGCAAATGCTATCCCTTCGACCTGCCATCTTTCCGCAAGCAAATACATCAACGGAATTCCAACTACGGTCCAGATAGTACTGCTCAACGCGTTGAGTCCCGGAGCCCGGAACGCTTCAGCCAGCAGCCACGGCACGATGGCTATTGCGCTGAATCCGAATGCCGCACTTATGAAGATCAGCAACATATATGAACGGTCGGAAAATTCAGAGCCGAGCCAGAGATGAAAGAAAGGGCGCCCGATGCAAATGTACGTTGAGATAATAAAGGCGGCCACCAGAAAGGTTAATTTTACTGACTTTTCATAGACCTCGATAAGCTTTTGCTTGTTCGTTAGTAATTCGTTTACGACCGGAAATAGGACCTGCGCGAAACTCCAAAGCATCGAATGCATGTTCACCGCCAGCATATATGCCACGGCGTAAAAGGCCAGCGTTTCCGTCCCGAATTTGCGGACTATCCATGATCGTTCAAAAACGCCGAGAATGTTCGTCACAAGCTGGTAGATAATGATACTGCCGCCATACCTTAAAACCGCTTGCGCAATTGGACCACGTATCTTTAAGCTCAGCCGCCATTCGGGGATCAGGGGCCTTGCTTTTATAAAGAACATCACACCAAATATAGTCGTGATCGTAAGGTTCCAGATAAACAGCGGGATGATCCCGAACCCCAACAGTACGATCACTACATTCCCGACGCTCAGTAGTAAAGCATTTGCATTCGTGATCACTGCGAATATATCAAAACGGTGAACTCCCTGCAGTGCATATTGAAAGATCTGGCCCATCATCAAAATGAGACCTGAAAATCCGGCAAGATAAAGAGCTTTGGTAACAGACGCCTGCGATTCGGGTGCGATCAAAAGTATATCGGCTACGATGAATGAGGCGGCCGACACGAGCGCAATTACCTGCAGCAAACCGACGGCGAGCACCATCCAGAACGCCGCTGAAACGGATTCGGAAAGCTTGTCCGGCTCGTCTGACGCTCGATATTCGGGAATGTATTTCCCGGCGACTTTTCCGACGCCATTTGAAAATGCATAAGCAAGAAACGAAAGTACTATCGAATACTCGCCATACTTTTTGGTCCCTAAACTGTGAACGAGGATCGGTGTAGTAACGAACGCTATCAACAAGGGAAAGCCCCATGACATGAGGCTGAACGCGGTATTCTTTAGAAACCTTTGTTTTTCGTTCAATTTCTAAATGTCAGAACGCGGCTGGATAGCTGGGATCGGTCAACCTTTCACGACCTGGCCCGCTACCACATCTTTCAACGGTTTTTCAGGCCGCTCGACAGCCCAACTATTTTCGAAAGTGCGTCCAAAAGCGGCACGGACGGCGAACACCCCGAGAGCCAGCAGACCGGCGGCCGTGTTGGGGGCACCGCCAAGTGTCATATAAACGCGGCGTCTGAAACTATACTGTCCGCCCGGACTAAAAAAACAAGCTTGGAACTTTTGGGTCAAAGTCATCTGCCGAAACCCTTTGATAGGTTTGTTAGGCTCGGTAAAGACACGTGCACGGGGATCGATCAACAGGACCCAGCCCCGGCGCCTAAGCCGCGGTGTGTATTCGGCGTCGCCATACTGAACAAGATTTTTCTCATCCATTAAACCCGCTTTCCGAATTGCCGCCGCGGGATAAAGAACACAGTTACCGACGATCGCCTCAACCCTCCATGGCAAATTTGGTACCGTATGGATCGTTTGTCGGTACCAGTGCCGAAAACCGCCGTATGCTACCCTCCATTGCGGCGATACCTGCATTACCTTCTCTTCGTCCTGCCAGTTTAGCAGTAATGCCCCGACCACCGAACGCTGATGTTCCTCAGCGGTTCTGAAAAGCCTCTCGATCGCGTCCGGCGCAAATCGCACGTCGTCGTTGCAGGCCAGAATATAGTCAGGACATTTTAAAAGAGCTGCCTCGAAACCGCGATTCGTTGCCGCTGTGTACCACAGGTTGCCGTCACCTTTGATAATGGAAATATCCGGGAAGTCACTCGCGAGCATTTCAGCGGTGCCGTCCGTCGAGCCGTCATCTACAACGATAACGTGCAGCTCAAATTCGTTCGTGTCAGCCCCGGCAAGGCTTTCGAGACATTGTCTCGTATAGTCCTTGCGGTTATGAACCGGGATCACGACCTCGATCTTTTTCATTCCGATTCCGAACTTGGCAGGCGGTAATAGTTCGATCCGCTCGGCCTAGACGTTTGATGCCATGCCGGCAAAATTCATAAGCGCCAGACATTCATCGACCGATTCGCGCGTCTTAAGCGTCGGCTCCCATCCGAGATGCTCTTTCGCCTTCGAAACATCCGGAATGCGGATGAGCACGTCGTCGCTAAAAGAAAGCTTTGTCTCGAATCTCAAACCGTCCGGCAGCGGCTCTATCAATTCGCGCGTCACCGCAGTTTCGTAGATGATTTTCGCCAGCTCTTTCATCGTGATCGGTTCAGGATTGCCGAGATTGAAAATCTGACCGTCCGTTTTATCATTAAACGAATGTTCAGCGATGCCGCGGGCCACGTCACCTATCCAAGTAAAGCATCTTATTTGTTCGCCATCGCCGATTATGGGTAGCACGGGTGATCTTTCAACCACAATATTTTTTATAAAATCGGCGAAAACATGGCTCGTGCCAAGCTCGGCTTCGCCCTTCTCGTAAGGTGTAATGATATTGAACGGCCGCCAGATCGTATGGGCCAGCCCGTATTGCCGTGAAAACGCCTGTACAAGCCTTTCGCCGACCAATTTGCTCAACCCATAATCCGTCGATGGTATCAGCGATCTGTCGACGTCTTCCTCACGGCTCGGATGCGTCTCACAGCGTTCGTAAACCATCGACGAGCTGATAAAGACTATCTTTTTGACCTTGTTCTTTAGCATTCCCCAGAGAATATTCTGGTGAAGAACAATGTCCTTTGACAGGATATCGGCGGGATAACGGTGAAAGCCGCCCACGCCGTAAATTAAGGCCGCTGCCTGTATGACCGCGTCGACACCTTCAGAAACACTCTCGGCAAACGCAGCATCTGTCAGATCACCGCGGACAAATTCGCGAAATATCTGCGGAATATTACCGCCGCCTACCCAGCCGGCATTTACGAAAACA
>JBDTMQ010000093.1:0-6997 GCA_039934155.1 Acidobacteriota bacterium
TTTGACGAGGATCACAAGCTCGTGATCAGCGCCGGCGACACGGTGCTTGAATTGGGCGAAGGGAGATATGCGGCGAAACTCGACCGACAGATGGAATATTTAAATTACGATCTGACACGCGACATCATTCGAAAGATCGTAAGCGCATCGAATGTACGAATCCGCCTCGGTCGAAACGAATTTTCATTCACAACGGCGCAACGGCGAATGCTTTCAGATCTACTTTCGATAATTGAGCCTTGATCGAGCGTGCGAATTACTTCGACCACTCGTCTGAGATCTTTACATCCACCTCGATCGGCACTTTCTTAACGTATTCCCGTCCTGCCGCGCACATTGTATTCTCCAGGATCGCCGCAATGGATCCCGCCTCGGCCTCGTCACATTCGACGATTATCTCGTCGTGAACGATATTGACCAGCTTCCCCGATGTCGATCTGAGGCTATCGTGCAGGAGCCGGATCGCCCGTTTCAGAATGTCGGCTGATGTGCCCTGGATAGGCATGTTTTTGCCGTATCGCTGAGCGGCACCGACCTGCTGACGATCTGTCTCATCGAACCGAAGCCGCAGCATGCGGCCGGACGCCGTCCTGACGATCTTTTCATTCACGACCTTTCGGCCTGTTTCCCGAAGCCACGCATCCATCCCGCTATAAGTGGCGAAATACCGCCGCATCGTGTTTTCAGCGTCTGACTGAGTCAACCCGGTCATTAAGGCAAAACGCGATGCTCCGATCCCGTAAACCACTCCAAAATTCAACCTTTTGGCAAATGACCTCTGCTCTGGGCTCACCGACTCTGGCTTTACGTTAAACACCTGCGCCGCGGCCGTGGAATGAAAATCCTCGCCTGAAATGAAGGCATTAATAAAATTGCGATCGTTTGAGAATTCGGCCAAAATGCGAAGCTCAATCTGGGAATAGTCCGCAATAACGAGTTTTCGGCCCGCCGGTGCCCGAAAGCAGCGGCGATATTGTGTTTCGTGGGGTATCTGCTGCAAGTTAGGGTTTGAACAAGAAAATCTGCCGGTCGGGGCCCCGATCTGCCGAAAATCCGCGTGGATCCTGCTCGTCTTGGGTTCGATATATTCCAGGATGTTCTCTCCAAAGCTGCTGAGCGATTTTGCAACTCCGCGATATTCCAGCAATTTAGCTATGACCGGATATTTCTCAGCCAGCGGTTGCAGCTGCCATCCCCGCGTCGTTTCGGGAACGGGCACGCCAAGATTTAAAAGCGCATTTGTGACCTGCTGCTGTGAATCAAGATTGATCTCGGGACGTCCGAATAACGTCGCCTGTGCGACACCGGCGGACAGCATATCCTGCAGCTCGTCGGCCGCTTTTGCTTGCGCAACTCGTACGCGATCCAGCTGCTGGCGCCAGCAGGCAGCGTCAAGATAATACCCATTGAGCTCTAGCTCCGCGATCGGTGTGACGCATTCGAACTCTATTGACGCGACCTCGTCGAGGCCGTCATTTCTAATGCGCTCAGCCACCTGCTCGCGCAGCGGCAGCATTACGGCGGCGTCACGTGCTGCATACTCTAGCTGCGAAGCGGAAAGTTCGGCGGCGCTCCAGTCGCTGATCTGCTGGGTTTTGTCCAACTCGATCCCTGTGAAAAACTGTGTCACATCGGCCAGTGAATGCCGGCGTTCCTGATCGCCGGCGGCGATTAGCTGGCTGGCCAGATATGTATCAAAAACCCCGCCTAGTTCGCATCCCAGGTGATGTCGTATCCATTTTGCGTCGAATTTCGCATTGTGAGCGACCTTGATATTTTCGCTATTGGCCAACAGACGGCGGAGAGGCTCGAGTTGCGGGATACTATTGAGCTCGCCGTGTTCGCGAAAAGGACGCAGGTCTATGACCTGAGTCGAGCGTCCGCTGCTCAGCTGAATTAGCCTTAAATCTCCTTTGTAAGGATCAAGCTCGGTCGTTTCGGTGTCAAAACCAATGAATTTTTCGCCTGACAATCCAGCGCAAGCCCGACTGATACCGTCTGCATCAGTGATCAACTGCGAATAAACTTCCATAGAAAAGGTGCAAAAAAATTTGAATTTAAATGTTAATTGTATCGCTTATCCCGCAGTATCTGATAAACGCATCTTAAGCAAAACGCGAAATTTACTTTGTAGCGGGTAAAAATTCGTTTATACTAAACCTCGTTTGCCGAAGCTTGAAATTTGACCTTGGTCTGAGAGAGCAAACATTTGAAGGATTTTGTCGGGCGCTGCCCGTCGATAAACAGATTTTGAAGGGTTGAGCACGATCCGAAAGCTGGATAGAGTGCTCCCTGATACAATGAGGCTGCAAACCGCCTCGTTTGAAATAAAAAGATTCTTGCGTGATAGTCTTCAACGCTGCCCGTGTCCGCGGCTTGCCGCATCCGGCGCCGGGCTTCCAAAGCACAATCAGACGCACAATCTGCCCTGCCGACTCCGACAGCGGATAAATCTGTTTAAGCCTTCAATATTGCTGTCCTAAAGGTCAAATGTTCCGGTCGGCGACACAACTATATCTACAAGGAAAATAATGTATGTCGAAGGAAATGGTCATCAGCGTCAATGGACGCGAAAAGAAGATCGCAATTTTGGATAATGGACGCGTGACCGAGTTTTATATCGAGCGCGGAGAAGAAAATTCCGGTATTGCCGGAAATATATACAAGGGGCGGGTGCAGCGTGTTTTGCCGGGAATGCAGTCTGCGTTCGTTTCGATAGGACTGGAAAGAGACGCGTTTCTGTACGTTTCTGACTTTTTCGATGAAGAAGAAGAGATCGAACGGATCGTGATGGAAAAGTCTAAGAAGGGCTCAGCCGAAGACCTGAAGCGGGAAGCGGACGAGCGCATCGACCGTGCCCGCGTCGAACGCGAAAAGCAGATGGAGTCCGCACAGGAACTTGCCGAACCGTTGGCCGAATCCGTGCAGGAAGCTGAAACTGAACGAGTTCCCGCCGACACGAAAGGCCGTGAGAGAAAAGGCCGTGGGCGCGGAAGAAAAGAAGCGCCGCCCTCTGAGAGTGACGGGGCGATTAGAGAGCAAGATCCTGCCTTTGTTATCGAAGATTCAGGTTTTGAAAGGATAGTCGATGAAGAAGATACGGGCGAAATGTTCAAGGATGCCTACCGTCAGGAAGCGATAGTCGATCAGGTCAGGGCCGTCGAATTTGACCTCGAAAGCACATCGTCGGCCGAGGTGGGCTCACTCATCGCCAGCGTGACCGAAACGCCAAGCGAATTCGAACGAATTGCGGACGAGGACGAAGACCAGTCAGAAACAAAGCCGAAGAAACCTTCAAAAGGCCGGGCCGCGAAAGGAGGCCGAAAAACCTCGTCCGCGAGCGAGGCCGAGGGCACTTCTGCAACTGATACCAATGCTCCCGCGGCTAAAAGCAAGTCGACAAGATCAAAGACCGGCAAGGCGAAACCCGCACGAAGCAAGTCCAAAAAATCTGATGACACGTCGGCGGAAACTTTCTCTAACGCCGATGCAAGTGTGAGCGAATCGCCGGAAACCGCCGAAATGACAGTTAGACGAGGCGGCCGCGGCCGTCGACGCGGCGGGGGCCGCACCCGGCGTTCTGAAAATGGCGATACGGTAAACGGGGAAGGCAGCGAGGCCGGTCCAGAGAGTGTCGACGAGACCGAGCAAAGCGAAGAGATACTGTCGGCGGCCGACGTTCAGGAAGCACCCGAGCAAGAAGAAAAGCCTGAAGCACCTGCCGAGCCGGTCAAAGAAGCCCGCGGTGCCGGCAAAAGCGGTGATTCGCGTGAAACACGGGGTCGGGGCGAGCGTCGTGACAGCCGTGACAGTCGCAGTAAAAATTATCAGGGCGAGAACGGCAAAGGGCGAGACCGCAACGATCGCAACGATCGACGCGACCGTCCCGCCCAACCGACTATCTCCGATCTGCTTCGCGAGGGACAGGAAATTCTCGTCCAGATCGCCAAAGAGCCGATCGCCCGCAAGGGCGCCCGTATCACCTCGCATATCGCCCTGCCGGGCCGCTATCTTGTTTACATGCCGACGATCGAGCACCTCGGCGTGTCACGCAAGATCGAATCGTCCAGTGAACGCGGCCGTTTGCGTACGCTGATCCAGCGCATTCGTCAAGACGAAGTTATCCCGTCGGGCGGTTTTATCGTTCGCACCGCGGGCGTAGGGATCGCGGAAGAGGACCTGAGACAGGATGCACGCTATCTGGTTCGGACGTGGCTCGACATAAAGAAGAATTCTGAAAAGGCAAAATCGCCGGCGATGGTCCATCAGGATCTGGATATCGTTCAGCGGCTGCTGCGTGATCAGCTTTCCGACGAATTCACCGCTATCCGAGTCGACAGCGAAGAGGAATATTTACGCACCGTCGAGTTCATCAACCGCATGCAGCCGAAGATGGTCAACCGCGTCAAGCTCTACACCCGCGAAGACCCGATCCTCGAAGCCTACGGCGTTCAGGAAGAGGTCGATAAGGCACTCAAGCCGCGTGTCTGGCTGAAATCCGGCGGCTATCTTGTAATTAATCAAACGGAAGCGCTCGTCGCGATCGACGTCAACACCGGCAAATTTGTCGGCAAGGGAAATGCCCGGCTCGAGGACACGATCACGCGTACGAATATGGAAGCGGTTGACGAGATCGCACGTCAGATACGTCTTCGCGACCTCGGCGGCATCATCGTGCTCGATCTGATCGACATGGAAGACCGGCGCAACCGCCACAAGGTCTCACAGGCGTTGCAGGAAGCGTTGCAGGACGACAAATCGCCGACCAAGGTGTTGTCATTCAACGACTTTGGCCTGATCATCATGACCCGCAAACGCGTCAAACAGTCGCTTGAGCGAACGATGTGTGCCCCGTGCGAATACTGCGACGGTGCCGGCTGGGTAAAATCACCGCAGACAGTTTGTTACGAGATACTGTCCGAGGCCCGCCGCCTTTCGAGACAGATGGACGATGTGAGACAGACAACCCTCAGGATCCATCCCGATGTGGCCAAGGCAATACGAAGCTCGGAACGGGCAGTACTCGAAGAGATCGAGGCATATCTTGGAAATGTTGATCTGACGGCCGACCCGGCAATACATCAGGAACAGTTCGACTTTGCGTTCATTTAGACCGCAACAATTCCACCTGAAGGGAAAAAGCAGGCCCGCAGGCCTGCTTTTTTGTGTGTCAAATCCGGTATTTCCGGGCCCTCCCGACACAAAAAAACGATGATTCAAATCACATGCCATCACGGATACGACAAAAAGACATCATCAAGCGCGAGTGTTACCGGCAGCGTATGTACTATAGAAGCAGGACTTGGGCCTGCCCGTTTGTATTGACGACAGAGGACGTGGGGAATTAATCAGCGGGTGGTGTAAGGGCAGGTCTTATAGCTGCCCGATGTATTAATAAAAATTAAATCGCGGGCGGGGTACAATACCCGCCCCCTACAATTTCTTCGTGGATCGAAAATTGAATGCCAATCAAACCCGGGCGGGTACAAGCCCCGCCCCTACAATCGGCCCGATACAAAAATAAAAATTAATCACGTAACAATCTAAAAAATGTGAGCCAGTTATACCATGTTCGACCTTACTTCTTGACACAGATGATACAATGTATTGACTGTGAAACGTCATAGAGAGAGCTGAGAATGTCACTTCATCGAAATTGGGTCAAGTTTAACGGGATTACAAGGGAGCGCGGGTTTAACCGGCACCATGTCACGATCAACCATAACGGCCAGATACATTTAGGACGCCATGCGCATACCGATCTGGGCCGGCCGCGAGCGGTGACGCTGTATTTTGAGCCGAGCCTGCATATGATCGCGGTCGAGCCGTCGAATGCGCGGGCACCGGGTTCGGTACCGCTGATCGCGAAAACGTTCGGTGCATTTTATATTCCCGCTGCACAGTTCGTCCGGCAAAACCGCATACACATCGCGGGCACCGAGTCGTTCATTAAGCCTGAGATCAATCACAACGGCGTTTTGATCCTGGACCTCAAGGAAACTCTGCGTATCAGCCGGGGAAGAAAACTCGGAGCTGAGAAGTTGTAAGCAAAGTTTCAATAAACGATAGTGCCCGCGGTTCGCTTAAATAAAAACGCGGACCGTTAATGGCCGGCCTTTTCCTGTACTGAACTGCAACATCCGCACGGTCGGGGCAGGATCCCGCGTGAACGGCTAAAGTTTGATCTCTTTCAAAGCCTTTTTTGTCGCAGGTTTTTCGAAGATCGAATCGGGGATCGTTTTGTTGAATTCGACGGATTCGTAATTGATGCGAGAGTTTGCCTCGCCGTTGGTGAAGCGGTCGATGATGAACGGCGTTTTGATGCCGCCGACATCGACGAATTGAGCATAGCGGTCTTCTTCTTTCGACTCTTCGCCCTCGGCGCCCAGCTTGTAAATGGCCTTTTGCGGCAGGCCGTCGTCAGAGAATTCGAACTCGACTACAAACCCGTCGTCATACGTCAGTTTTATGACGTCGTTGCGTTTGCCCAGGCTAGCCTGGCGATGGCCTGCAAAACTGACGCTCGCCTTGCCGCGCCAATGCCCGCGAAGCAGATTGTCGAGGCTCGTACGCATCGACTGCTTGAAGCCGTCGATCTGCTTTTCAGTTTGTATCTTGATCAGCTCCTGATCGCCGTCAAAGATCCAGCCGGTCTCGCCGATATTCGTCTGGACCGATCTGACGCCCTGGCCTCTAAAATCCGTGCGTTCTTTATCAGGAAAAACAATGACGTCGATGAAAGTCTGGAACGAGACGACCGCGCCTTCTTTTATGCTGCTGAATTTTCCACGCCCGACCTGTGACTTTACATTCAAATACTTTTCACCGCCGAGACTTTTAACGGCTTTGGCGATCACGGCGTCGGCCTGCGGGCCGGCCGAATGTAAATTGTCAAAACTGCGGTTGTTGAATTCGCCAGTCTTCCATCCTCCAAATAAGTGACCATAGGTATAGATTATTGGACGAAATTCGCTGATCGGGGAACCGTCTTGAATTC
>JBDTMQ010000094.1:0-6887 GCA_039934155.1 Acidobacteriota bacterium
CATTATCCCCCCCCCCCGCTGGGCCGGAAACTCTACGGCTTTCCAAAGGCACCGCCGTCTGCTCGACTTCAAGCGTTTCGATAAGCTGATCGAGGAAAAAACGCACCCCATGTTCGTAATTGCTATCAGCAGCCTCAGTCGGGCGCCGTTGAACAACTTTTGACCGGCAACGCGTTACGAGCTCGTCCCGGTGATCGCTTAAGAATGCATGGAGCATATCTCAATTATACTCTTATCACTAGGTATTACCTAATAGGTGTAGGGCCAGGGTATCGATATATGCGAATTTTGCTGTGCACGTGTGTCTCCAGCAAATTCTGCCAAAGAATATCGGAGACTTCCTTGCGTCCCGGCCACGAAAACAATGTGACAACGCTCGCACCTGCGGGTGTGCTTTCCGATTAACGGAACTTCTGACGTTCTAATGCAATATCGCAATTAGGGATCATTTCGGGTGGATGTCTACCTCGTCCCAGATCTTATGACCGTGTGTTTCTCTCAGGAACAACGAGCCGACGACGAATGTGATCGCGGCGACGACGATCGGATAATATAGGCCGGCGTAGATGTTGCCGGTCTGGGCGATGATCGAGAGGCCGATAAGTGGCAGGAGGCCGCCGAAGACGCCGTTGCCGATGTGGTAGGGCAATGAGAGCGCCGTATAGCGTATCTTCGCGGGGAACGCCTCGACAAGATAAGCGGCAATCGGGCCGTAGACCATTGTCACCCAGAGAACCTGAACAAATACCAAAAGGATCAATAGTCGTGCCGACGCATTCGACATTAATTCGCCAAACGAACTGTACGGCAGCACTTTGGGCGCGGCTGTCAGAGCACCGCTTTCGTCGACGGTTTGCGGAGTCAATTTGATGGCACCAGTGACAACGTCTTTTTGAGAGGTCGCGGTCACGACATTCGACCCGGCCGCCGACTGCATCGCTTTATAGATCGGAATGTAAGTGATCAGGGCCAAAAGGCAGCCGACCATGATGATCCATTTGCGGCCGACCCGGTCGCTCAGCCAGCCGAATACAACAAAGAACGGCATTCCCATCAGCAGAGCAACGGCCACGATATAATTGGCTGAGGTCGAATTTACATTCAGGATCGATTGCAGATAAAAAAGCGCGTAAAACTGGCCCGTGTACCAGACGACGCCCTGGCCGGCGGTTGCGCCGAACAGCGAGATCAATACGATCTTTAGATTTTTCCACTTTGTAAAGGCCTCGATCAACGGATTGGCCGAGGTCATTCCGCTTGCCTTTAGCTGGCTAAAGATCGGCGATTCTTTCATTCTCAGCCGAATATAAAGCGAGATCGCGACAAGAAAGATCGATATCAAAAACGGGATCCGCCAGCCGCCCATGGTTTCGGTCTTGCCCGCAAACTGGTCGGCGCTCATCGTGTTTTGCACGATCAGGATGACGGCCAGCGACAGGAAAAGACCAAGCGTCGCGGTGATCTGTATGAACGACGTATAGAATCCGCGGCGGTTGTCGGGCACGTGTTCGGCCACATAGACCGCCGCACCGCCGTATTCGCCCCCGAGCGCCAAACCTTGAAGCACGCGGATGATCAGCAGAATTATCGGTGCGGCGATGCCGATCTGCGAGTAAGTCGGCAAGAATCCGATAACGGCGGTCGCCCCGCCCATTATCAAAAGCGTGACCAAAAAAGCATATTTGCGGCCGACGATGTCCCCGATCCGCCCAAAAAACAACGCGCCGAACGGCCGGACAACGAACCCGACCGCAAAGGTCGCCAGATAGGCGATATATGCGAAGGTATCGTTTCCCGGCGGATAAAATAGCGGCGCGATAATCCCGGCAAGGCTGCCGAAAATATAAAAATCGTACCATTCGATCATCGTCCCGACGGACGAAGCACCGATCACCTTCCAGATCTTTGCTCGCGAGATCTGATCGTTATAGATCGCGCCGGGGTCGCTTGTTATTTCTGCCATCTTTTTGTTCTTTGCTTCGTGCGGTTGATCACGCGCCGGCAAAGCTGAATCGACCGAAGTTCGTCTTTTGCAAATTTGAGCTATTAAAACAGGTTAAGGCTTCGGTTTCAACGGTTACGGCGGGCGTACCGATTCCAGGTGCCGTTATGCTATCGTAACCTCGGGTGAAGTTCATTAAAGAAAGCGTCATAAAGGCCGCACCGGAATGCGTTTTTGCGTTTCACGAACTCCCTGATGCGCTCGAGAGACTGATACCGCCATGGGAAAAGGCGCGTGTAATTCAGAAAGCTGATATTTCCAAGGTCGGATCGCGGGCGATCATCGAAACGAGCGTTTTGGGGCCGTTCAAGGTCAAATGGATAGCAGAACACACGGTCTTTGAACCGCCGCATTTTTTTGAGGACGTACAGATCAGCGGCCCATTTCGTTCGTGGTGTCACCGGCATATTGTCGAGCCGCATCCTGGCGGTGCGATCCTTCGCGACGAGGTCGAGTACGAGCTGCCGATACCTTTCTTCGGCCCGCTTGCCGCACCTTTTTCAGTGACGCCTAGGTTGAGAAAAATGTTCGATCATCGGCACCGGGTCACACGCGAATGGTGCGAAAGAGAAACCACCCAATGATCACACACATAGTTTGCTGGAAATATGGCGACGGAACGACCGCCGGGCAGCGGACCGAGCATATTGGGCAATTGAGCGCGCTGCCGAATACGATACCGGAAATTGTCAGCTTTGAGGTCGGTCCGGATATCCTGCACCTCGAGCGGTCGTTCGATACCGGCCTTGTTGCAGTTTTCGCCGACCGAGCGGCGCTCGATCGTTACAACGACCATCCCGAGCATCAAAAGGTTGCTGCGTTCGGCCGCGAGATCGCGGAAAAGGTCGTATCAGTCGATTTCCTGTCAGAACCGCCTGCGGTAGCAGGTGGTTGAATATAACTTTGTCCCACCGTGACTAGAAAGAAGTTCGTAAAAAAAATCGTACTGATATTGCTCGCCATTCTTGTAGCGATACAGGTGCCGTTCATCTACCGACGGTATAAGATCGGGCAGCTAGCCAAAAAGATCGCCGAAACAAACTCAACGCGTGTCGTCCGCGAACACCCGCAATATAAAGAATACAAAGGCATTATCCACGCACACACATCTCTCGGCGGGCACAGCACCGGCGGTTTTGACGAGCTGATAGCGGCCGCAAACGCGAACGATCTCGACTTCGTTCTGATGACCGAGCACTGGTCCGACGCCTACGACACGTCCGCCCTGACGCTCAACAGTGTGTACGGCAAAACGCTTTTTGTCGGCGGCAATGAGATCGACACCGCCGACGGCGACCGTTTTTTGATGATCCCCGGCAGTGCGGACGCGGCCGGGTTGCGAAACATGCCGACCACGGCCGTTCTTGAAAAGCTGCATTCTGAACAGCGATTAGCCCTGATCACCTATCCCGAAAAGTTCCGATCCTGGAACTCTGACTTCGACGGCGACGAAGTTTTCAGCCTGCACACGGAATTCAAGCAGATGAACCCGTTCACGGCGCTTGGCGACCTGATCTGGTCGTATCCGGCGTACCCACAGCTGACGCTCGCCACCCACCTGAGACGCCCGGACGCGAATCTGCAAAAATTCGACGAGATCGCTGCAAGGCGGCCGATCTCGCTGTTCGCCGGGACAGACGCGCACTCTAACATCGGCTTTCACCTTTTCGGCGATGATGCGGGGAACAAACTGATAAACGTAAAGATCGATCCGTACGCAAAGAGCTTTGGTATCACAAGGGTGCACGTCCTGATTGAGAACGACAGACCACTCGATCGGAATAATTTGATCGACGCGATCCGCGCGCGTAGATTTTTCGTGGGTTTGGACGCAATCGGAGACACTTCGGGGTTCTCACTTACCGCGATTGGTAGCGGGTTTATTTCCCCCGAATTCTCGGCAGGGGACAGTGCCGCTTGGTTATCGCAGATCAAGGTTTCGCTACCCCTAGCCGCCAGAACGATAATATTTAGGAACGGAGCGAAATTCTTGGAGACGAGCGCCGCCGAAGTGGCGACTAACCAGCTTGACTACGGCACGTACCGCGTCGAAGTCTACCGCGACGATCTCGGCCCGCCTTTCGATAAAATGCCGTGGATCATTTCAAACCCGATATACGTCCGCTGAAAGCAAACGATTTTTACCTGGCAATCATCATAGGAACGCAAGCTTTCTATTGATCGAATTATTGAGAACGACTAATGAATAAAAGTACCAGAGCAATTTTTGGGGCCCTTTTGGTCCTTGTCCTGTTTTCTGCCGGGGTTTTTGCACAGCAGGTAGAGCGATCGGAATATGACGTTACCGGATACCAGATGGATGTTCAGCTTTCGCCGGTCGAAAATAAGCTGACGGCGACGGTCGATGTGACGTTTACACCACTTGAAGAAACGCGTTCGGTCGCATTTGAACTTAACGGATCGCTAAAGATCGACAGCATCACGCGTGTGGCCTCGGCCGCCGCGCCGATCGTAAAGGGAAAACCCGTAAAAGCCGCGGTTTCAACGGCTCCGTCGGGAACCGTCACGTTCGTTCAGGACCAGGTAGGAGTTTCTGACCTTGGCCCGAGCGTTCGTATCGATCTCGGCGATACAATAGTATCGGGAACGCCTGTAACGCTTCGGTTCAAATACAGCGGCGTATTGAATACAGCTCAGGGCGGCCCGCTGCTCAACAAACGGCTTGCGTACATTGGCGAGACCGAAGGCTATCTGATGTATGCGGCCCGCTGGTTCCCGTTCCACGATTATGCGGCCGATCTGGCGACCGCCGACATCACGATCACGGTACCGGGCGGCTTGCAGGTCGTCAGCTACAGCGACGCGCCTGCGTCGACGACCGGCGGAAAGTTTCACTTCGTTCAGTCAAAACCTTCCTTGCCGGGCAATCTCGCCTACGGTAAATTTAGCAACCGATCGCTGAAATTCGGCGAATATGACCTTCAGTTCTACACAAAGCCCGGCAACGAGCAGCGGGTTGCGTCATATGGCGAAACGCTCGGCACGGCGCTCGAGTATTACACCAAAAAATTTGGCCCAGCCGATTTTGGTAAGCGGCTCGTCGTTGCCGAGATAGATGACGAGAGCCTCGATTTTTATTCTTCCGAAGGAATGTTATTCGTTGCGGCCAAACCTTTCGAAGAGGCGCGTGACGTCACGACCGAACGCCTTCAGCGTGAGGCGGCCTATCAGTGGTGGGGACAGACCGTCGGCCTGAAATCATTTGATGATGCGTGGCTGTCACAGGGTCTCGCGGAATACAGCGCGTTCTCGCTCAGAGAAAGTACGTTGACCGGCGCTCAACTCGACAATCTTCACCGCGAGCTGCTTGAAAAGGCGCTCACCTTTGAACAAACGGCGTCGCTGCTACGCGCACCGGCAAATCTTGACGATCAATCGACCGCGTATCAGTACATTATGTATGCCAAGGGCGCGCTTGTTTTCAAGCTTCTTCGCGATACGCTGGGCCCGCAAAAATTTGATCAGCTTCTTAAAAATTATCTGGCGGCTTACCGCGGAAAAAATGCCTCGATCGACGATCTTGAAAAACTAGCGAGCAAAACGGCGGGCTCGAATATGCGTTATTTCTTTGCTCGCTGGGTCGAGGGCACGGGCGTCCCTGAATTCACCGCTGATTATCTGATCATTCGCACAAAAGCGGGCAAATTTGTCGCCCGCGGTACGGTCAAGCAAAACTACGATAATTTGAGGCTGCCCGTCGACGTACAGCTTCGATCAGAGGGCGAGGGCGGCCAAAAGACCGTGACCGTGCAGATAGACGAAGCAAGCGCGGATTTTAATATCGAATCAACCGGTAAACCCCTTGAGATCGTTATCGATCCGAATTACAAGTTGTTGAGGATATCGCCTGACCTGCGCGTTTCGTCGATAGCCCGACGCGGCATCGAGCAGTTCAAAGAGGGAAATTATGTCGAGGCGCAGGCCCAGTTCGAAGCGGCGCTAAAGCTGGATCGGTCAAACTCCTGGATCTATTACCACCTCGGCCTGCTCTTTCTCGAACAGAGGAATTACGACCTGGCGATCGATAATTTTAAGGCCGCTCTCGGCGGAAATATCAGCCCGGCGTGGCTCTCGGTCTGGTCGAATATCAAAATGGGCAACGCCTATGACGCAAAAGGCGATCGCTCGCGTGCCGTTGCCGCGTATAAACGCGCATCGGATCTGGGCGACGATTACGACAACGCCCAGGACGCGGTCAAGCGTTATCAGGCAACACCCTTTGACCCGAAGGACAACCGGACAACGGCGGTCAGGTGAACTGATCTAATAAAAATGCGGGCCTTGCGGCCCGTATTTTGCAGTTTTGCCGGTCTAATTTAGGTGATGGGACTGTCAAATTTGCTAAAAAGTGTTCCGCTTCAAGGGTGGAGCACTTTTTGCCATCCATTCCGCACAAGAAAAGGGGCCCTTTCGGCGCCCCTTAAAGTTTGGTTTGAGAAACCCCTTGTTAGAAGTTCATTCTGAATGCGAATTGTATCTGTCGATTCGTGCCCAGACCGACTGTTCTCTCTACGGTCGAGCGTAGCAGCCCGAAAGACGTTCCCGCACGGGTCTGCGTAAATGCTTCGCCAGGCTGCAAGAACCCGGAGTTTAGAACGTAAAACGCATTGTTGCCTCCGCTCGCCGCTGTCACCGCAAAGGTCGGCAACGGATTGCTTAAGACCGATGCGGGATTAGAAAAGTTGGCTCGATTGAAAATATTGAACAACTCCATGCGGAGTTCCAAGTTCAAACGTTCCGAAACATGAAACTTGCGATTAAGGATCATGTCGGCCTGAAAGAATTTAGGGCCAACCAGAGCATTTCTGGGCAAATTGCCAAATGTTCCCGGATCAACTGGCGTTGCACGTTCGCTGGAAAACAC
>JBDTMQ010000095.1:0-1914 GCA_039934155.1 Acidobacteriota bacterium
GAGCCGGTCAATTTGCGAGATCTCGGACAGATCGGCTAAATGTATCCTGACCGTTCCGGGTGCACCACGCGCCTCGTCTCTGAGCGTTCCCAGCTCGCCGTTACTTCGACCGACAGCGATCACGGTTGCGCCGCCCCTCACAAATGTCAGGGCCGTGGCACGTCCAATACCACTACTGGCGCCTGTTATCACGGCGACCTTTTCATTCATAAGTTTCGGCGCCTCCGCTCAGTTTTGGTCAAGGATAACAGCGAATCGGCCTGCCTTGCAAACAACTCGACAAAGCTTCTTTAAAATGAAAATGACAGCCAAAACAAGGCTGTCATTCTTAATAACTAAGCGGTTTTTGCGGAAAGGATCCGGTTATAACTCACTCGGCTGCGGTGACGAAAAGAACTTTTCGATGGCCGCTTTGGTTTCATCTCGCTTTCGGCCCTGGAGGTCGTTTACCCACTTTGTGACGTTGGTGACCATATCCCGTGCTCCAGCCCTCTTCGAGGTAGCAACCGGCTTCTTCGGGCTCCTAATCTCGCCTTTCTTGATGACCTTGATCTTCATTGGTTCCTTCATAATTGCTTTCCTCCTTGACCGTTATAAATTGAATGTATGATTTCAAAGGGTACACTTGAGATCCCTTAGGGTTGTTATCAGCAATTCGTATGCCTAAAACAAGACGGTTGAAAGATTAGATTTTGCTGATGACTTGGACGCGAACGTTTCTCAAATTATAAATACTTGCAAACTGCAAAAATAAAAGACGTGATTTTGCATTCTGCTAAAAACGGTTAACGCTGTTCAATTCCCAAAAGTTCCAGAAATCTTTCGAAATATTGAACGAAACCCAATCGGAATCGATGCATATGGCCGACCGGTTCCGCCTTCAACACATTTACAAAAAACGGTATGGTTATTGCCGATGTGGGGTTGATGACTTTCCTCGACCTTATAATCGTTTACCTCGCCGTGGGTTCACCGTTCGCGATCCACTATTATTTTCAATCTGGCATCGAGAGCTTCCGAACAAAGACATCCTTTTCTCTGGCAGTCTTTTTGTCGTGGCCTTTGTATGCCCTTCAATTGTTAACGCGTAAGATCCGAGCAGAAAGTATCAACAAATTTTTCGATCCAGAAGAAATAAGGGTAGCTCGGCTCAGAAAACAGATCGAGGCAGCATTTTCTGTGATGCCGTCAGACCGATTGTATGAGACACGCTGCACGCTCGATCGATATATCGGCCTGGCGTCGGCTCTGCATTCAACGAGGATCGAAGCCAGTGCTTCGAATGAGTTTTTTGCCGCGGCTGGCAGAAAAGACCCCGATATTGCGGTCGCCTGTCTGGATCGACGCAACTCGTCGCGTTTAAATCGTCATCTCAATGCTGCGCGTAAAGATGTGTTTGACCTTGTCAGAGAGCTCGCGTTCAACTGTGACGCTCCGACAGTAGTTCCTGCCATCTCAGAACTGGTAGCAGCATTGAACGATAAGATAGCTGGCGACCATTTTGGGCTTAAACAGACAGAGCGGCCGGTCATACAACAGCCGGGAGAATTAACATGGAATATCAACTCAGAGAGAGAGGCAGTGAAAAACGTCCCAATATTGTAGAAGATCAGTTCTGGCTGGAAAGTGATCAACAGACACTCGATCATTTATTAGCGATAAACGCTGAGATCGCAAAGAGAAATTCACATTTTCGGAATGAACGGGAAAGGATCGATGCCGCAACTATGGACCACCCCTTGACCTTTGAGCTGTCACATTCCTATTTCGGAGCGATGCTGGGTTTCTTCCCTCCCGCGGCAATATTTTTGAGACTGTTGTTTGAGATCGGAAATAGCCGAAACATCGAAGGCTGGCTGTTCGCGCTAGTCCTTTTCAGTATCGTCGCATCCACAATTATCGGATATAACACCG
>JBDTMQ010000096.1:0-4206 GCA_039934155.1 Acidobacteriota bacterium
GATCAAAAATGCCGAAGTTTTGTCGGCGACGATAAGCAGAGCCTCGAGATTGCGAAGAAATTTATCGGTTCGCCAATCCTTGCTAAGCTCGATCGCCGAGCGCTCGAGTTGTCCCTGAAATTGTTCGAGCTTTGTCTCAAAACGATTGAGAAGCGAAAAGGCGTCCGCCGTGGAACCCGCAAAGCCTGTAAGAACCTCGCCATTTTTCAAGCGGCGAAGCTTTCGGGCGGAGCCTTTTATGATCGTTTCGCCAAGTGTCACCTGCCCGTCGGCCGCTATGGCCGTCTTCCCGTTTCGATGGACTAGCAGGACCGTGGTAGACCTTATCTTTCCGCTGTCGACAGAATTGTGCATAAAATTAAATGATAGAGTTTTAATTTCAAATGCTCAAATTGACAGATGCTCGGCAATTGTTTGAACATTGGATTGGCAATGACGTATAAACCCAGGATCGGTATGACGATGCGGCTCGAACTGGAGACCCGCCGTTTTTACCTTGGGCGCGATTACAGCGAAGCTCTAAAGGCGGCTAGTGCGGTTCCTTTTCATCTTCCGCTGATCGCCGATCGCGAATATATATTTGAAGCGCTCTCGCATCTGGATGGGATACTCTTGCCCGGCTGTGACAGCGACCCTGACCCGAAGTATTACGGTGAAGATCCGCATCCGCATCTCAAGCGAGTGGTCCCGGAAAAAGATGAAACTGACCTGCTGGTCATCGATGCGGCAGAGCGACTTGAACTGCCCATTTTGGGTATATGCTTCGGCATGCAAATATTGAACGTTTCGCGTGGAGGCAGTTTGTATCAGGATATCGGCTCTCAGGTAGCGGGTGCCATAAAACACGATCAGGGTCTGCCGCTTGCCAGAAATTCGCATGAGATACAGATCGACGATGATTGCCGATTTGCTCACTTCCGGGCCGGAGAGGGCGATGTGGCCCCTCGGTTGGTGAATTCGCATCACCATCAGGCTGTAAAGGCGCCGGGCGAAAACCTTAAGCCGATCGCATGGGCAAATGATGGGATCGTCGAAGGCATCCAAGATACGCGAGTAGAAAAATATATCGTGGGCGTGCAATGGCATCCTGAACTTTCATGGGCCACGGACGATCTTTCTAAATGGATCTTTGACGATTTCGTTAATGCGTGCGCCGCGAAATCGTCAAAACATAAAGCAGTTTGACGGGACCAGGGGCTAAATTATGCACAAGGTAGATTTGCGGTACCGATTAAAGTGAATTGTAGAGAATATTAATTTTTCGCCGACAGTTAAAGTGAATAATAAGCTGGTGCCTATAGCTTTTGGATCCGGATATTTAGTGGTTTTAGTTCAAGTGGATTGAACTTGTCGGAACTTCGACATTTAATGTTTTTATTCAACACCTTTCTTTGGAATTAAAATGGATAATACCTTTTTGATAGGCTTGCTGGCATGGTTTATCCCGGGCGCCGGGCATCTAGCACAGGGACGCATAAAACGCGGCCTGATCATCGGTGGGGCGATCTGGCTAATGTTCATCATCGCGATCGTCAGCGGAGGTGCTTATTACCCGGGATTTGGATTCAGGGACGGAGCTCTTCTCTACCTGCTCAACGTCTTTGCAAAATTAGGTAACGGACTGGGAACGCTGGCAGGTTTTTTACTCTCGGTCGAACCGTTTCCGAATGCGGCCGCGGCGGCCACTTTTGAATACGGGGGCCGCTTTATAGAGACAGCTGGACTTCTAAACTACCTGGCGATCATTGACGCGGTAGATATTCATCTTGGACGAAAGAAATGACCCATTTTCTTTACCTGATCGGCTTTGGTTTTTTTGTATCGATCGTATTTGCGGTCGTCGTTAACGGAACCCCGCGTCAGAAGATCTGGTATGGAGCCAAAATATTCCTTCAGTTTGTCGGCATCAGCCTGGTCATCGCGTGGTTCCTGTATTTCATTCCCTGGTAAGCATGTCGAATTCAGAATCTGAGTGCATAATTCTTAAGGCCTATAACCTCGCCGAGGCCGACAGGATAGTCGTTTTCATTTCTCGCGAGCACGGTGTATTAAGAGGAGTTGCAAAAGGCGTCAAGCGATTGAAGAGCAAATTCGGCAGTTCACTCGAGCCGTTCTCGGTTGTCACGATGTCGTATCGGCTGAAAGAGGAAAGGGAGCTTGTATCGATCGAGTATGCCGAATTGATGCACTCATATTTCGCCGAGGCAGCTGAACCTCAATTTCTCTCGACCTTTTCGTATGCGGGTGACCTGATCCTGCAAATGACGGCGCCAAACGATCCAAGCGAGAACCTGTTTCGCATGTTCAAGGCCTGTCTTGAAAGCGGGGCCGAAACTGATGGATCGCTGGCGCCGCTGAGACTATACATGGAGCTGTGGCTTTTGAGATTGAGCGGTTATTCTCCGGATTGGACCTCATGCGAATCCTGCCGCCGGGCGTTTGGCAGCACAGATCCCGCCTTCCTCCGCGGCGATCTGGCGATTAACTGCGCCGCTTGTAAACGCACAAGTGGAAGCGTGATAATCGAGCCATCAGTTAGACGGTTATTTGCGGACGCTTTACGCCTCTCGCCTCGCGACTTTATGTCAGACCTCAGGAACAGCGAACCTGAGGTCGAACAACTTTCAATGTTGATGAGAAGATCGATCTCTCAGATCGTTGGACGTGACATAGTACTTCCTAATTCGACTGAAGGTCTCATTCGAAGCAATGCGGTTTAGCTGGACGATCTCAAGATATCTGATCGGCGCGGTTTTACCGTACTTCATTTTTTCATGGCTGCTGCTTAGCGTCATTCTCTTCGTTCAACAGGCCGGCCGTTTTTCAGACATTTTTTTCACCGTCAATATTCCCAGCAGCCTCGTCTGGCAGCTTACCGTGGCGCTGATCCCGAATGTGATCGCGTTTACATGCCCGATGGCGGCCTTGGTCGGCGTGATCATCGGACTATCAAAAATGCAGGGCGACAGCGAATTGGTCGCGATCCGCGCATCAGGGATCGGTAATTTTCAAATAACCGCACCGCTCCTTTTACTGGGCCTGCTGCTCTCTGCCTTCGCATTGGCTGTGAACCTTTACGGCGTTCCGATCGCGGCTGGAATGGTGAGAAAGGTCGCTATGCAGACGGCGATCTATAAGTTGGAGTCTCCGATCGAGCCGGGCGTTTTCAATTCAGAGATCGCAGGTTATACGATCTATGTTAAAACCGGCGATCTGGCGAAGGGCGAGTGGAAAAACATTTTCATTTACAACGAAGACCCAAAAGCCGGACTTGTGCGTCTGATAACGTCAACAAATGGCAGAATCGATTATTCTGGCGAGAACTCCGAGCTTGTACTTGCAAATGCAGTCGTTTCAACCATCAGCAAAACAGAAGGCGTCGACAAATTCGTTTCTGAAAAAGTAGGCGAGATTCGTTATACCGTGAAAACGCGACGGGGCGATCTGGTCGAAAAACTCGGCAACACCGAAACTTCGCCTGAGGAATTGGGACTCGTCGAGCTGTCTCGTTTGGCCTCGACCCTATCGGGCAACGAGCGAACCGAAGCGCAGATACTCTGGCAGCGGCGAATTATCCTTTCGATAACTCCATTCGTATTTTGCATTTTAGGCACCTCGATGGTGTTGAGGTTTCACAGGCGGGGAAGGGGTTTCGGCATTTTTGTAGCGCTTCTGGCGCTTATTATTTACTACCTGCTGGCATTTCTAGGCGAACAGCTCGCCCGTACCGGCCGTCTCAGTGTGACGGCGGGCAGCTTGATCCCGCTTACCGTGAGCGCCCTCGCGATCGCCTGGTTTTATGTTTCTAGCCGGCTGAATTTAGGCGTGAATCTGAATTGGCTACGGCTGAGATCAGGCCGTTCGCTAACGCTGCCGAAACTTTCGTCACGCCGTCCGAATTTTTTTGTCGATCTAACCACGGGACTTCGCGATTTCGACATTATCGGAAATCTTTTCAAGTTCTATTTACTGACGCTTGGATTTCTGACCTCCGTTTTTGTCATCTTTACCGCCTTTGAGTTATGGAAGTTTGCCGGGACCACTGACGGCGGTATCTTTCTGCTCGCCAAATACCTTTTCTTCCTGATCCCGTTCATTTATATTCAGCTTTCGCCGTCCTCAGCAATGGTCGCAACACTTGCGACCTATGTAATTAAATCGAGACAAAACGAGATCGTGACGTGGACGTCGGCAGGGCAGAGTGTT
>JBDTMQ010000097.1:0-1796 GCA_039934155.1 Acidobacteriota bacterium
GCTTTATGGTCGGCGGTCCGATCGGTGCAGCGATCGGTGCCGGCATCGGTGCACTCGGCGGCCTGCTGATGGGGATCTTTGGCGGTGATCCAAAGAAAAAACGCGACAAAAATGAAAAGGTCCCTGCCCTCAATAAAGGGTTTACTGACGCGATAAAGGAGCTGACCGATATTCTCTCGGGCGTTCGTAATCTGTCGATCGATCCCGACGAAGCGATCAGCCGTGCAAATGACGTGAGGGCACAGCTCGCCGGCGGGTTTGGCATGCAGTTCGAGTCGAAGAAATACCGCCAGCAAGCCCAGCAGATGATCAGGACGAAGCTCGTCCAGGCCGACAGCATTATTGACCAGATCAAAACCTCGGCTGAGATCGCACGCGGTGCTGCAGACCGTTCGAAGCGGATCCTGCCCGAGTTCGCCGGCGGTCATTATTTCGCCGACTATTTCAAGCCGAACGGGCTGATGCCCGGAATGTTCGACGGCCGCGACAATATTCTCGCGATGATCTCTCGAGGCGAGATGGTCCTTAATCCAAACCAACAGGGCCGTATTCGAGCTATGGCAGGTTTTGACGTCTTCGCAGGTGCCGGGATCCCGCATTATCCGAATGCGAACCCGTCGCCGAAACTCGCGGCCGGCGGTATTGTCGCGGCAGGGCTCGGTACGGCGACACCGTCGATCGTCGTTCAGCCGCAGTTCACACTGGTGGTCGAGGGAGTAACGTTCGACGATAAATCGCGAGCCTGGCTCGAGTCGGATGACGGCGGACGCACGCTCGTCAAGGTCATAAGGAAAAAGCAGGGCAAGGGCGACAAAGCGTTATAAATGGGGCTTTCACTTTCCACCACAATGATCAATATTCTCGGGGCCGCTGCCCGGGATGTTCAGTACACCATCGAGGTGAGCTTTCCCGACGCATCGGTCCTGAGATTTGCAACGGCCCCGCTGACGATTGCGGGCAACGCATATTCGAACGAACTCGAATCGGTCAAAGAGATCCGCCGGACGCTTGAATCGCCGACAGACCGCGTCGGTGTCGCCTTGCAAAACAAAGACCACGTCATCGGCCTTCACGTCGAAGCTAACCGGGCAAAATGGTTAAAGGCAGAGGCTGTTATCGGAAGGCTCTACCGCGATGCCGTCGGTCTCGGACTAAGCCAGTGGATCGAGATGTTTCGCGGCTCGATCCAGCAGCCGATCGTGAATGATCCCCAGGTGACGTTCGAGATAATCGACGACACCCTGACGCCGGGCGATATCGTCGCCAGGCGTAATCTGGCACCGCCGTGCCCCTTCGTTTTCAAAGATGCGAAGACCTGTGCCTATGCTGGTGCAGGGACACTTTGTGACCATCATCTGAAATCAGCCGGCGGCTGCGAAGGCTATGCGAATACGCACCATTACGGGGGCATGGAGCACCGGCAGAATCCGGACTCGAGTATCCCGGGGACAGGCGGCAATCAGCTGCCCTCCGACGATCTGCCGGGTGATCACAACGGGATCCCGTGCCCGCGTCCCGATCAGTACGTAAGGGTCAAGGGACCTGACGGCCGGCCGCTGTCGATCATGGCCGGCGAAATGACGCTCGAGAATGAGATCTGGCACCCGATCAAGCGTCGTTACTTCCCGCTGCGGACGGTACGGATCGTAAAAGACCAGCCGATCTGGGAGATCGTCGCCGCTAACGGTGCTTCGGGAGAATCATCGCTGTGGCACCCGATCATTCGGTCGATCGATGATCACGCCGGTAAGCCGGTCTCCCAATCGGATACCTATCGGACTGACAGAAGATCGATA
>JBDTMQ010000098.1:0-3637 GCA_039934155.1 Acidobacteriota bacterium
GCCCGCCAGCCGTAATACTCATTCCGCCCGTCCGGAATAGACAGATATGCGTCGATAGCCTCGGGAAACCGCCGCAGACTTTCGAGCACAAAACCGCGAAGGAATGTGACCTCGGCCAGAGTAGTGCCACCCGGAACTGAAGGACCGCCCAACTCGGATAAATTCTTAAGCTTTTCGAGCCCGTCCAAAGCCTTTTCCCAGTCGCCACGGGAAAGATAAATGCGAGCTTCGGCGAATTGGGCCAATGCCTCAGGCAGTTTGCCCCGAAATACTGCCTTCGCTTCGTTGGCCCATTTTATCGCCTCCGATTCTTCACGGTGGTCACGAAGGATATCGACGATATTCAAATATGCCCGATCGACCCGTGGATCATCGGGATACAATTCTATATACCGACGGTATCTTGAGACCGCCTCACGCTCTTTTGCCACACGCGCGTAAGACGAGGCAGCCTGAAGCAATGCGTCTTTTGCGACCGGGTGATCGGGATATCGTTCAAGCACCCGCTCGAACCATTGAACCGCCTCGACGTAGTCGCCGCGTTGAGCAAAGCCTCTGCCGATCTGAAAGATCGCGTCGGGGGCGATGCCGCTTTCGGGATATTTTGTCAGTATCGCCTCGTAATGGGTTTGCGCGTTCTTGAAGTCGCGATTGAACTGATAAATAGACGCGCGCTGAAGGTGTTCGTAATCAGAAAGCTCATGTCGGCCGGCTCCGGCGGCATCGAGTCTATCCAGTCCAAGAGCGCCGGCAAGCGCATAATCATCGGCCTGCCCGGGATTTAAGGTTTCCGCTATCAGCCTTGCGTACAGCTCTCGAGCTTTTGCGGTTTCGCCCAAGGTCAGTTTTGCGTCGGCGAGCATCGCGATATTCTTCCTGGACGATTGTGAATTTGCCTGACCCGCCGAATTTTTGGCCGTTGAGATCTGCTGCTCAAAAAGTGCGGCCGAACGAGCGACATCGCCGCCGGCAAACCAACTTTCTGCGAGTTCCTGTCGGGCGGCGCCGGCAAAGAGGCTGTCGGGTGAATAAGCCAGCAGCTCTTCAAGACGAATTCTTTCGAGCAGGAGGTTGCCGCTTGCACGAGCGATCCTTGAGACATGCCAAAGCGCGTATTCCCGAAGTATCGAATCGCGTTTGATCACCGACTGATAGTAGGCCAGAGCAGCAGCCGTGTCGCCGCTTTTCTCCGACATTCTGGCGGCCAGGTAATCGTAATTGTTGGCCTCAAAAATTATGGGCTGGGCGGCTTTCAATTTCGCAAGTTCAGCGGCCGCGGCTGAATAATTTCGCTCTGCCGCGAGGTCCTGGATCCGCTTGTGCGTTTCATCGATCGATTGCGCCGCCACCGTAAGCGAGAAACACAGTAATACGAACAATATCGCAGACCTTTGCATTCATAAATTTTATATCTTTTTGATCTAACAAAAAAGGAAGCCTCGATCAACGGGGCTTCCTGTGTAAAAGGCCGATAAGATCTATGTCATGGAAGGGCAACAATGCTTGGGCGTGTATCCATCGAAGCGATCGGGACGTCGGGCCCGCGACCAAAATTGATCGAGCGAAGCCGCGGGCCTGCCGTCTCGGCAATATACCACACACCTTTTCTATAGATCGCGCGATCAGTTTCGCCGTCGCCGTCATAGTCGGCGGGAACGGGCGTATCGTCGCTAAACCCGAATACAAAGGTTTCCATTTTGCCCGACCTCGAATTCAATGTGAACCAGGTGCCGTGACGGTAAACCGCAATGTCAGCCTTGCCATCACCGTCATAATCAGCCGGTACCAGACGGTCTTCGCCGGCCTGCCCGAAAGGCTGTTTGATCCATTCATTGGTTGAGCTTTTGATAATGTACCAGGTGTTTTCCCATGGACGGAAGATCCCGATATCCGCCTTGCCGTCGCCGTCGTAATCGGCGGGAACGGGAATATCGCCGAAACGGCCCCAGGTATGATTCGCAGCCGAGCCCGGTTTGAATCCGTCTGATGAATTGAGGATGAACCACTGACCTGTATCGGGCCTCCAAACAGCAATGTCGTCGGCACCGTCGCCGTCATAATCGGCTGCGACGGGAACGTCAGGCACACCGCCCGTAAAATGCATCGTAGTCATTCCCCATACCGTCGACAATATCGAGTCATTTGAGCTAACTTGAATATGCCAGGTTCCTGTTTCAGGCCGCCAGACCGCACGGTCTGTTCTGCCGTCGCCATCGTAATCGCCCGGTACCGGAACATCCGTCGAAATGCCCCATCGGATAGCTGTCATTGAGCCGCCGTCTGCAGGTTGTGTGTACCACGTTCCGTTGCTTGGGCGATAGAAACCGATATCCGCCTTTCCGTTGCCGTCAAAATCGGCAGTCCGGGCGTCAACGGCGACAGTCAGTGAGATAAATACGATGAATGAGGCAAAGAGAATTCGACAAAACATAATAAGTTGATCTTGTTGCGGCAGATGACGTCTTGTATCTGACGTACGCCGCCCGGGAAATTGCCGCGGTCAAGAATTGTTATCTGCCATACAAAACTGACAATCGGGCCCGACTTCCTGTAAAATTGCCGGGTATTTATGAGCGCAAGAATTTTGGATTGCCGACCCATCGGTGATGCGATAAAGGAAGAGGCCGCGGCCGAGGTTGCGTGGATGCTGGCTGCCGGAATGGCGGCGCCGACATTGGCTGTCGTCAGGGTCGGTGACGACCCCGCATCCGCAGTTTATGTGGGCAACAAGGTGCGCGTTTCAGAAGAGATCGGAATCACTTCGGAACATCATCACTTTGCTGCCGGCATAGATCATGGATCGCTGCTCGCGTTCATCGTAGACCTAAGTCAGCGGCCGGATGTAGACGGCATTCTCGTTCAACTTCCGCTTCCGGCACAGATAAACGAGCGCGAGATCCTCGAGTCGATCGATCCTGCAAAAGATGTTGACGGGTTCCATCCGTTGAACGCGGGCCGTCTTTCACAAGGCGAACCGGCGCTTACGCCATGCACGCCGGCAGGCGTCATCGAGATCCTGAAACGAAGCGACGTTCCGATACGCGGGCGTCACGCCGTCATAGTCGGGCGAAGCAATATTGTGGGCAAGCCAATGGCCAGTCTCTTGCTCAAAGAGAGCGCGACCGTCACGATCTGTCATTCTCAGACGGTCGATCTCGCCCGTTTAACACGTCAGGCGGATATTCTGGTCGCGGCGATCGGCCGTCCGGCATTTATCGACTCGACTCACATCAACGACGGAGTAACGGTCATTGACGTTGGTATCAATAAGGTGTCGGATCCGGACGCCGTCAGATCTCTTTTTCCATCGGATCAGGTCGAGAAACGCATTGCCGCGATCCAAAAACGCGGGTCGACGCTGATCGGCGATGTCAATCAACGCGACGCGATCGAAAAAGCGGCGAATTTTACACCGGTACCTGGCGGGGTCGGCCTTCTCACGGTTGCGATGCTGATGAAAAATACGATACGTGCGGCGCAGAGCCGACGGTCCGTTCTTACCGGCCGATCTCAAACTCTATAGATCTAAAACATAAAAAGATGAAATTTGAGGACTATCAATCTGAAGCCAGTCAAACGGCACATTATCCGAACCGTCTGAATAACCTCGGCTATCCTACGCTCGGACTCGCGGGCG
>JBDTMQ010000099.1:0-5164 GCA_039934155.1 Acidobacteriota bacterium
GTTTTGCTGCCTCCTGAAGACAATCGTAGCCGAACTGCAGGTTCCTTAGGTTTAGGTGCCCTATTCCGAGCATCGTAAGCTCGCTCTCAGAAAGTGGGCGAGCATTCTGTTCTTGCTGCATTCGCCCGACGGCATCGCGCAGAACGAACTTATCCGCATGTTGATTCGCGAGCAGCATCTCGAGGTCCGACAAGGTCAGAACTGCGAGACACGATCGGCATGAGATCGATTGAGCGTCATTGGTGGCGTTGCAGAACGGGCACGAGTGCGAGTCCGCCGCCACAATTCTGGGTTCAGACCGGCGTTCGACGGTGGTCTCATAGCCAGAAGGAATTACCGGGACCTCAGGTAGAGAACTGAGCGGCATCGGAATCTCAAATGCGTCAACGGGCATCGGTTCCGTGGACGAAAAGTCGATCATCGATTCTGAAGTCATACAAATAGGCGCTGGAATTGTCCGAAATCCGTCGCTTTCAGGAGCGTCGTCGAAAACTTCAAGAGGCTCCACGAACATTTCGGAGATCGAGACATCGGTGTCAGTGACCAAGCCTTCGTCATCTGCCATAAAAGTCGACGTTTCTTCTACTTGGACAAAGTCCGCGGGGCTTTCGAAATAATTAGACTCGGGTATGTTGTAGATCGTGCCCATCATCGTCAACGACAAATCGGGCTCTGGTTCAGGCCGAACCGCATCGCTCTCAAATTGAAACCCCTCTGGCATTTCGAGTTCCTGCGTCGGGCCCTTGTCACCGGTCGCAACATTAGCTTCGGCCGTCTCGACGGTATTGGATTCGCCCGCGGATATTTCGGGTTCTGCAACTTCGGAAGCTGCGGCAGCTGGCTCAACGGCAACCATTCCAACGATCGCGGCAAGAGACTCCCTGCTCACCAGAGCCGCTGTGTTTTCCGGATCTATTTCCAACACTTTATCGAGACAAGCTATTTTTTCATCAAAACTATCGACTAGATGGGATCTGAGCATCCATGCATCGGCACAGTTATCCGATTCGGCGATCATTGCCTTCGTGATCTCAATGGCCTCGTCTCTCTGACCTGAAACTGCGGCTGTTCGCGCCTGGGCCATCAGTTTTGTGTTGATCGAGATCTTTGCCGCTTCAATCCCTGCCAATGCCTCGACGTTTTCTGGTTCGATCTCAACTACTTTCTCGAGATACGTGATCTTTCCCTGGTCGGAATCGGACAATGAAGCCAGCCACATCCACGCCATTGCGTTGTGCTGATCATATTCGAGACCTTTATTAAAACATTCGACGGCAAAATCAACCTGATTTTCCTCGACAGCATCGATCCCACGTTGGACGAATGTTTTCGCTAACAAAGACCGCGTTGCGGCTGTCCATTCAAGAGCTCGCGCGTTGTTTGGATTTATGTCCAGCACATTGCTTAGGAAAACAAGCAGTTCTTCAGGATATTCACTGATCGATGCAAGCCAAAGCCATGCGTTTTCGCTGTTGGGATCCAGATCGGATGCACGCAATAAGGCAACTCGGGCTCGCGCACGATCACCAGATTGCGCAGCTTTTATACCTTGTTCAAGAGCCTCGCGAGCTTCGTTTTCATTTATGACAGAGGGATCACCTGTGACCGGGATCGAGGTTGTGGACTGATCGAGTTCTAATCTCATAGAGTTATTTGGAAGCAATGGGATCCGCGAAAGGAAATGTTGGCTGGTGGGTTATCGGACACACGAAACCCAATATCGCCTAAGTCCTTTAGCAAAAGCGGTGCCAATTCGGTATCTAAGGCACATATTTTGAATATATTGTGTTTCAAGCATAAAATTAGCCGATCCCGCTGAATTTTCAGCCGTCGCCAGCACCAAAAATGGGTGAGAAGTGACAAAATCCGGCACATTCAAAATGACAAAAATTCGTAATTTTTAACAGAGATGTCTTTATCGGAGGAACTACATAGTGTCTTGGATCCCGACGTAATAATCGTCGGCGGCGGCCCGGCCGGGATCTCTTCGCTGGTCTGGTGTAATGATCTGCGACTGAATGCGGTTTTGCTGGAGAGACGAAACGAGCTGGGTGGACAGCTATTGCATATTCACAATCAGATCGACAATTATTTAGGCGTTCCCGCACCTGACGGAAGATCGCTTCGCGATAAGTTTATTTCAAATATCGACCCGCGTTTGCTTCGGAAAGTGTTGACCGTTGAGGTAAAGTCGATCGACTTTCGGGAAAAGAAAGTAAGTTTCAGTGACGGTGGGGAGTTGCCGTGGCGTTCTTTGATCATAGCGACCGGTCTGCGACGGCGGAAACTGGGTGCACCCGGAGAGGATGAATTCATTGGCCGCGGCATCTTGAATTCCGGAGCCGGCGAGAAAGATTCTGTAACAGGGCGTTCGGTAGTGGTTGTAGGGGGCGGTGACGCAGCTATGGAAAATGCGGTCATGCTTTCTGAGGTCGCTAACAGGGTCACAGTAGTTCATCGCAGAGACACCTTCAGCGCCCGGCCTAGTTTCGTAGAAGCTGCATTGGCTCGCCCAAATGTCGATTTCTTAACAAACGCAAAAGTGACGGCTATCGTTGGCACCGGACGACTGGAGGAGATCGTCGTTGATTTACAGGATGGCAGTAGACGGTCCATTGCGGCTCATTTCTTACTTGTACGGATCGGATTTTCCCCTAATTCAGAACTCATACAAAACCAAGCGGCAGTAGACGATAGTGGTTACATTATTGTTGATTCTAAATGCATGACCGATCTTTCAAATGTTTATGCGGTCGGTGATGTGGCCAATCCGATCTCACCGACGATCAGTTCGGCGACGGGAATGGGCGCAACCGCTGCCAAAGCTGTCCTTGACTGTCTGAGTCGAAACCGAGTTAAATGAAAACACAGTTTTTTGAATATTATCCATAAATCTGATTTCTTACACTTCGATCAAAAAAACTGGGAGCCCGAAGAATCGCAAAAAACGGTATCTTGGCTCTGATGCTTCGTCGGAACGAAACGTGCGTTAAATTTTTTGTCAGCAATCATAATCGGTCTTACTTCTAATAAACACAGGAGGAGCTATGCGAATTAGCGTTTTAAGAACGAAATTGCTCGCCGCACTGTTTTGTATTGCTGCGACAGCCTTTCTGCAGGGTACGGCACATGCCCAGGCAGGAACCACCGGTATAAACGGAACGGTGATCGATCAGAACGGGGGCGCAATTGCCGGCGCAACGGTCACTATTTCGAATCCCGACAAGGGATTTACGCGAACGACGGTCACTGGCACGGACGGAAAATTTAATTTTCCGGGAATCGCGCCTGCAACATACCGACTTGAAGTTGCGGCGCAGAACTTTAAGAAGCTTGTAAATTCGAACGTAAAGGCTCTTGTCGAATCCCCTATCGAATTAAATGCGTCTCTCGAACCCGGTGCTGTGACGGCAATCGTTGACGTTACATCCAACAACATCGAGTCGATAGTAAACACTCAGGATGCCAGCCTGGGAAACAACTTTGTACCGCAGCAGATAACGCAATTGCCGACGGATCTTCGACGGGTAGCCGACCTGCTTAGTCTTCAGCCGGGCGTTACACGCGAGGGTTACGTTGCCGGCGGTCGAAGTGATCAGGCTAACGTGCTGCTTGACGGCGTTGATATCAATGACCAGCAAAACGGCGGCCGGACGGATCAGTTTCAGACCAGTCAGGATACCGTGCTGCGGGCAACGGCCGAATCGGTCGAAGAGTTTCGAATCACAACGACAAACGCAAACGCTAATCAAGGGCGTTCATCCGGCGCACAGATCTCGTTGATAACGAAGAGCGGAACAAATCGGCTTCGGGGATCTTTATTTTATTTTTATCGACCGACTGCATTTTCGGCTAACAGCTTCTTTAACAATGCTGCCGGACGATATGAGCCGGACGACGCGGCCGTCCTCTCTGGTATTGCGACGGCGGGTACTGAGCGTGCACCGAGGCCGAGTTTGGCCCGGGACATTTTCGGCGGCTCGATCGGCGGCCCGATCATCAAGGACAAATTCTTTTTCTTTTATACCTATGAAGGACAAAGACAAAATCAAGGGGTTTCGGTCGTGCGAACAGTTCCGCTCGCGCACGTAGGTCAGGGACAGCTGCGCTTTTTAGGAGCGGCGCCGGGCGATGCGCCGGGTACGACTCGTTTGATAACACTGTCGGCCGCAGATCTTAATTCGATCTATTCGGAAGTCGGACTCAACCCCGCTGCAATTCAGGTGCTGGCGGCCGCCGCGACACGATATCCGTCCAATGACGACACTGTGGGAGACGGTATAAATACAGGCGGTTTTCGCTTTAATTCGCCCACGAGTACAGAAGAAAATACCCACATCGGTCGTTTTGATTTCAAGATAAATGACAAGCAAGGGGTCTATTTTCGAGCGAATGTCCAATATGACTATTTGACCGGAACATCACAATTTCCTGATACTCTCGCCACTTCGGGCTGGGATCATCCGTGGGGATTCGTTCTCGGCCATGACTGGGCGATCAGCAGCAACAAGGTAAACAATTTCCGGTATGGCCTGACCCGACAGGCATTTAGCACAGCGGGCGATTCGAATCAGCCATCGATCTCTTTTCGATTTGTCTTCTCTCCGTTAGCGTTCTCGCGATCATTGAACCGCGTAACGCCGACACATAACATTACCGACGATTTTACCTGGATAAAGGGAAGCCACTCGCTGCAGTTTGGTGGAAACATCCGGGTAATACGAAATGAACGGCTTGATTTCGGGAACGCATATGACTCGGCTGTAGCCAATCCATCCTTCTACAATCTCTCAGGGCGAGTTCTTGATCTGGCGGTCTCTGACGCGGGGTATAGCTTTGCACGCTCTCAGCGAACTATCATTCAGAACACTGCGTCAGCCCTTATCGGTCGCTTTTCGCAGTACAGCGGCAACTACACCTTCGATCTCGACGGCACGCCGCTCACGTCGGGAACGCCTACTGACCGAACATTTGCTACCGAAGAATATGACATGTACGCGCAAGATGCGTGGAAACTACGGCGGAATCTCACGCTGACACTTGGTTTGCGATATTCGCTGAGCCGTCCTGTCTATGAAAAGAACGGATTCCAGGTGGTCCCGTCGGTTCGACTCGGTGATTTTTTTGACAGACGAGTTGCCTCGGCAGCACAGGGTATACCACT
>JBDTMQ010000100.1:0-8689 GCA_039934155.1 Acidobacteriota bacterium
TGCGAGTTCGGCTCCGGAATTCGCCTCGGGAACCCAATTACGAACTTATCGTCTCGCACTGGCAGCGACCGGCGAATACACTGCGGCGGTTGGCGGCGGGACCGTTGCGGGCGCGCTGGCTGCACAGGTTCTCATAATGAACCGCGTCAACGGCGTCTATGAGCGCGAGGTCGCTATTCGCATGGTGATCGTGGCGAATAACGATCAGATCGTTTATACGTCTGCCTCGACCGATCCATATACTAATTCTGACGGCGACGCGATGTTGGACGAAAATAAGACCAACCTTAATTCGGTGATCGGGACCGCGAATTATGATATCGGCCATGTTTTCAGCACGGGCGGCGGCGGAATAGCGATCCTTCAGGGACCGTGCGGCTCGCAAAAATCCGGCGGCGTGACGGGCCTGCCTAATCCGGTCGGCGACGCATTCGCGATCGACTACGTCGCGCATGAAATGGGACACCAATGGGGCGCGCCGCATACGTTCAACGGAACATCAGGCAGCTGCTCTGGAAATCGCAGTTCAAGCAGCGCATTCGAACCGGGCAGCGGCATCACGATCATGGCCTATGCGGGAATTTGTTCCGGCCAGAATCTGGCAGCCCACAGCATCGATACGTTTCACGCTAAAAGTCTCCAGGACATTATAAATTACAGTCAGACCGGCAATGGGAACACGTGTGCAGTTACCTCGGTCACTGGAAATTCACCGCCGGCCATTTCCCTTCCCTTCGGCCAGTCTTTCAACATTCCGATGCAGACGCCGTTTTCGCTCAATGCGGCCGCGACCGATCCCGATGGCGATGCCGTCAGCTACGACTGGCAGCAATATGATCTCGGCCCTTCGACAACGGCGGTACCCAACACAGATTCTGACGGGAATGCGCGGCCGATCTTCCGCGGTTACGGCCCGGTCTCACAGTCTGCCCGCAATTTCCCGTCTGTCGCATATATTCTCGGCAACGAGAATGTGCCGCCCTCGAAAACGGGAAACTTTCTTACCGGCGAGCTTTTACCGTCGATCGCGCGAACGATGAATTTCAGGGTCGTTGTCCGGGACAATCGGGCCGGCGGCGGCGGGGTCTCCTCGGCTACTGCGTCGGTTATCGTTAGCGGTACGAGCGGCCCGTTCAAGATCACCTCGCCGAATACGGCGGCAACATGGAATTCGGGCCAATCTCGAACGATCACGTGGGACGTGGCGAATACAACAGCACCGCCTGTCAGCACGGCGAATGTGCGAATAACTTTGTCGCTTGACGGCGGCCAGACATTCCCTGTCGAACTTGCATCGAGCACGCCGAATGACGGCAGCCAGAATGTGCCCGTACCTCAGGTATCGAATACGTCCCAGGCCCGCGTTAGGATAGAGGCGGAAGATAATATCTATTTCGATATCAGTGATGCGAATTTCAGCATTAGCTCGTCGCCGGCATCGTCTGGATCGATCTCCGGCCGCGTGACAAACTCTGCCGGACTTGGGCTTTCGAAAGTTGTGGTGGTCCTAACCGGTCCTCTTGGACCATCGACGGCCGTTACGAATGGCTTCGGATATTATCAATTTGACGATCAACCTTTCAGCAGCAATTACACCGTCAAGCCGCTTCCGCGAAAGCGTTACGTTTTCACGCCTGTCAGCATCTCATTTACGCTTGCTTCGTCGCTGACCGGCCTGAATTTCACCGGCAGCGTGAATTGACCGTTTGACGTTAAGAAATATTACCGGAGCCGCATGTTCACGGCTCCGGACTTTTTGTGCATAGTAGATCCTTTTTACAGATCGATAACGACAGGTGAGTTCGTAACGCGATAACCTTCGTCACAGTTTGACGCATTGACGAATCGTACGCCGAATGCCTCGGACGTACCATAGCCGCCGTGAATGTGACCAAAGACGTGCAGTTTCAATTGCCCGCCGTCCACAAGCACTTTGATCCTTTCAAATAGATCCTGACAACCCTCGTGACTAGCTGATCCATGCGGCGTTTCCACTTCATCCAAAATGCCATACGGCGGGCCGTGAGTGATCAGAATTTCAGTGTCATCAGGTATCAGGTTCCACTTCTCCGCCAACTCTTTGCCGCGAAACAAATTGAACGCCCAGTCATAAAACCTGGGCTGCCAGGGGCTGCCGTAGAATTTCAGTCCGTCTATCTCTGCCACAGAATCCTGCAGGTATGTTATCCCACCGCCGAGTAGTTTCGACGCCGCATCCGGATCCCGTTGAAACAGCCAGTCATGATTGCCGGCCACAAAGATCTTGTGTTTATGGGGAAGACGGCCGAACCAACCAGCGAACGCTTTCACCTCGTCTAACGTTCCATTGGTCGTTGCATCGCCGCTGTGGATCAGAATTTCGCCCGGCGGCACCTCGATCTGCCGATGGCGATTGTGCGTATCAGATAAACAGACGATTCTCATTTGGCTGGAGCTTGTTTGAAGGGTGACTAACGATAAACGCGGGAAACGAAACGACCGGCCAGAAATGTTGCGGGATCCAATTGGCTTTGCAGAACAACGCCCTTGTATCGGCCGGAAATCAGCATCATTGCCGATTCGCAAAGAGGCGCCGCCGTGGTCGTCTGGATCGCTCTCAGCGATTTGCCGTCGATCTCGAGCGGTTCGACGAAGAAAGCCTTTTCCAGCATCCGTCGCCGCCCTGTCGAATCAAATCCCTCGACCGACGCATGTACCAACACCAGATCGTCCTCGACCGACGGAATTTCCTTCAGCATCTTTTCCTGCAACAGGGCGGGCAGTTCCTTGTCTTTCGGCAGCTTTCTTACGATCGATTCGACCCAGTCATAATGTCCGACGTACCTCAGCGTTTTGTAGTCGAGCGTGCGTGCCTTGCCTTCAAAAAAATCGGGCAGATCGGCGGCACCGCCCGACGTCAGGTCGGCTTCATAAGTGCGCCCGCTGATGACGATCCGTTCTCGGGCAGACAATGCCGGCCTTTCGGTTATAGCGAAGTCGCGTATGACCCGAGAATTCTTGACATATTCGGTCGCGACCCCGATTGGCGACCATGTAAAGCCGTAAAAGTGTGGCTGGTGGGCGTGCGCCGTCAATGCACCGACTTTCATTCCGATCTTTTCGACCTTATCGTTTTTGAATTTATTCTCGAATTGGTGATACAGCGACATCGCCAAAACGTTTATATATCCCGGCGCCAATCCCGTCTGTAGAATATATCCGGTCTCGGCTCCTCTCGCGAGATCAATGATCTCGTCGGTCTGGGCGACATACTCGGTCAGATTCGCATAATGCATGCCAAAATCGCGGGCAAATCTCGCCATTCGCGGTGCTTGGCTGCCGGGCGAACAATCAAGTAGCACCGACGATCTATCGAACGCCGATCTCATTTCGTCGGTGGTCTCGTCTAATAGCATCCTCACGGTTTCAACCGCGGTTGATTTGTTTGAGTTTCGGGTGACAAATTGTGCGGCAGCTGCGAGCCTGTTTTCATCGATGTCGCCTAAAATTATCTCGGTTTCGTCTTCGGACCATTCGCGAAGAAGAAGTGCGGCCGCTTCGCCGATCCCGCCGGCGCCGGCAATGAAAATTCTGTTATCCATACGATTGATAATGTTCCGAAAATTATGAAATGCGGCCGGCTTTGCCGCGCGTTTGTATAGGGGCATGGAGCCGACGCTGACGGGAACGGGCAAAAGCCGACGACCCTTAGTCGTTATTCAATATTGAAATATTTGGCCTCAGGGTGATGAACGATAATCGCTGACGTCGACTGTTCTGGATCGAGCATGTATTCATCGGTCAGCTCAACGCCGATCCGGGCAGGGTCCAGCAACTCAAAAAGTTTTGACTGATCCGCAATGTTCGGGCACGCCGGATAGCCAAAACTGTATCGCGAACCCTGATAGCCCTGGTGAAACAACTTTGCCAGCGTCGGCGCATCGTCGTCCGCAATACCCAATTCTTCGCGGATCCGCTTATGCCACATTTCCGCCAAAGCCTCAGCCGATTCCACGGACAGCCCGTGGAACAAAAGGTAATCGGTATAGTTGTCGCTCTTGAACAGTTTGGCCGAATGCTCGCTCGCCCGGCGGCCGACGGTAACCAGGTCAAACGCAACCACATCCGTCTGGCCAGAATCTACCGACGCGAAATAATCCGCGAGGCACAAATTCTTTCCGCCGCGTTGTTCGAGGGATTGGCGCGGGAATGTAAATCTGAGTCGTTCGGTCCGCTCGTCATCATGGTAAATGATCAGGTCGTTGCCGCTCGATCGGCACGGGAAATAACCATACACCACTTTAGGCTCGAGCAGTTTGCCGCGGATCGCATCAGCCTTTACCTCGGCGAATTTGGGATAAACGGTTTCCTCGAGCAGCCGCGAATAGTCCTCCGGCGAAGTGCGACCCTGTTTGAATTGCCACTGGCCCTTGAACAACGCCGTTTCATTTATATAGTCAAGAACTTTTGTCAGGTCGCCGATCTCGACTACCTTTGAGCCATAAAACGGCGCTTTCGGACGAGGCACATCCGTTCGCACATCCGAACGCATCGTGTGCGTCGTGTCGCCGCTAACTCGTGAAGAGACGCGCGCCGCCACGGTGCCAAGTTTGGCGTCTTCACCGACGAGATCTTCGCTATCCGGCGTTCCTGCCTCTTCACTTGGCGCCGCCCCGGCACCGGCCGTCGCAACTTTTGTTTTGGGCACTTCGGTATCGCTATCCTTTCCGGCCCTTAGTTCATCCATCGCATGCAGCCCGTCAAATGCATCGCGTGCGTAAAAAAGTTTACCTTGATAAAGCGGTATCAGATCAGCATCGACGTATCGGCGATTGAGCGCTGCGCCGCCCAGGATGACCGGCACGTTTATCCCGCGGTCATTCATCAATTCAAGATTGTCGCGCATCACGAGCGTCGATTTGACGAGCAGCCCGCTCATGCCGATCGCGTCCGCGTTCACTTCCTCCCACGAGCGAAGTATTTCGTCAATTGGTTGTTTTATTCCGAGGTTGACGACCTTATAGCCGTTGTTCGTCAAAATGATATCGACGAGATTCTTGCCGATGTCGTGAACGTCGCCTTTCACGGTCGCCAAAACGAGCGTTCCTTTATTGACGCCCTCGACCCGCTCCATGAACGGCTCAAGGAATTTGACCGCCGCCTTCATTGACTCGGCCGACTGAAGAACGAATGGAAGCTGCATCTGTCCTGAACCGAACAGATCGCCGACCGTTTTCATACCGTCGAGCAAAATATTATTAATGATGTCGAGCGGCGAATACTCATTCAAAGCTTCCTTTAGAGAATCCTCGAGTCCGATCTTTTCGCCGTCGATAATATGATGCTTTAGACGTTCTTCGACCGGCAGGTTCGTAAGGTCCGGTTTGATCGACTGCGCCGTTTTGCCTTCAAAATGTTTCGTGAATTCGACGAGCGGATCGTAGATACAGATGTCGCCGTCGAAACGCCGCCGGTCATAGATCAGGTCGCGGGCCGTTTCGATCTCAAACTCATTGAATCGGATCAGCGGCAGTATCTTCGATGCGTTAACGATCGCCGAATTCATCCCCGCCTCGACGCAGTCGTGCAGGAAAACGGAATTCAGAACAACGCGCGCGGCCGGGTTCAATCCAAAAGAAATATTAGATACGCCGAGAATGATATTCACCTCAGGCATCTCGGAACGGATCTCGCTGATCGCTCTTATCGTCTCAAGTGCGTTCTTTCTATCCTCTTCGATACCGGTCGAGATCGGCAGCGCGAGCGGATCGAAAAAGATATCGTGGGGTTGAATGCCGTTTTCGACAGCCTCTTTGAACGCACGTCGGGCGATACGTATCTTATCCTCGGCAGTTCGCGCCATTGCCGTCTCGTCGATCAGGCCAACAACGACGCTGGCGCCGAATTTTTTGGCTAGATCAAGCACTTTCAGAAATCGCGGCTCTCCGTCCTCAAAGTTGGTGGAATTAAGTATGCATTTGCCGCCCGCGTGCTCGAGGCCGGCTTCCATTTTTTCCCACTCGGTCGAATCGAACATAAGCGGGATCTTGACGTTCGTCGCCAAACGCGCCGCAAGCTCGTGCATATCGGCCACGCCGTCGCGACCGACAAAATCGACGTTGACATCGAGAATATGTGCGCCTTCCTTTTCCTGAGATTTGGCAAGGCTCACCAGTCCGTCCCAATCTTCAGCGTCGAGAAGGTCCCGCATTTTCTTTGAGCCCGAGGCATTAACTCGTTCGCCGACGATCAAAAACGATGCATCCTGTGTGAAGGGCTGCTGAAAATAAATGGACGAGGCCGAAGGCACAAGTTTTCCGTCGCGGCTTTTAGGCGAAAGACCAACCACCTTTTCGATGACCTGCTTTAAATGGTCGGGAGTCGTGCCGCAGCAGCCGCCAACAATATTCGCTCCAAAATCCTTTGTAAAATGCTCGACCTGCGCCGCGAAACTCTCAGGTGTTTCGTCGTAATGCTGCTGACCGTCCTTGACCTCCGGAAGACCGGCGTTCGGCAGGACCGACACCGGCAGCGGCGAATTTTCACACAAAAACCTAAAGCTGTCGGCCATCTGCTTGGGACCGGTGCCGCAGTTCATACCGATGACATCGATCGGGAACGGCTCGAGCGCCGTCAGAGCCGCGCCGATCTCGGTGCCGTTGAGCATCGTTCCAAAAACCTCGATGGTTACCTGTGCGATCACCGGCATCCGCGATCTGGTCATTTCAAAATGATCAAAGATCGCCCCGAGCGCCGCTTTTGTCTGCAAAAGGTCCTGGCAGGTCTCAACAATTAACAGATCGCTGCCGCCGTCGATGAGGCCTCTGACCTGTTCGCGATATGCGTCTTTAAGCTCCGAATAGGTGATATGTCCCAGCGTAGGAAGCTTTGTTCCCGGGCCGATCGATCCCGCAACGAATCGCGGCTTATCGACGGTTGAATAATCCCGGGCGACACGCACCGCAAGCTCCGCGGCACGACGATTGACATCGTAGGTTTTTTCCGCGATCCCAAATTCCTTTAACACCACCTCACTGCCGCCAAAGCTGTTGGTCTCGATCACATCGCAGCCGACATCGAGAAACGCTTTGTGAACGCTTTCGATCGCATCGGGCCGTGTATATAAAAGATTCTCAGAGCAGTTCTCAAAGTTCGGGCCGCCCCATTCGTCGATCGATAGGTCCAACGACTGGAGATACGTGCCCATCGCGCCGTCAAAAACGACGACCTTTTCTTTCAATAATTCCAGAAAGTTATTCATAAGAAAAAAGTCCCGCAAAACAGCACGAGACTTTTAAGAAGATCTGTTGTCCGGTAGCTGTTTAGCCGCTTATTTTACGTGGCCGCAAGTTGCAATAACTCACCACGTTACTCATAATTTTATCGTTCGCGGTTGGCCTGCGTCAACTATCGACGATTCGACATATAGTTGATCGCCATCGTCGCAATGTCGTCCATAGCACTGCCGTCACGGTTGCTGTCCAGGACGCTGTTCGCTAATCCGCCGAGCCCGCCGCTCGACGACGGCGCCCCTTGAGCCTGACCACCCAGAAGACCGCCGAGCAATCCGCCTAATCCGTCCGCTCCGACTCCCTGCTGCTGCTTTTGCTGCCCCAGATAACTCATTACGATCGGCGCCAGCATCATCAGGATCTGGGCGACCTGTCCCATATCGAGCCCGGTCTTATTGCTTACTTCCTGCGCGACCTGTCCCTGCTGGCTGCCGAAAATATGACCCAGTATTCCGCCGGCATCTGCTTGCCGGGGCGGCGGCGCCGCCTGTTGCTGTCCGCCGAAGATCAGACTTCCCAGACCGCCAAGATTATCCAGGATCCCGCCGCCCGCATGATCCTGCTCAAGTGCATTATTCAAACTCGCGGCGCCCTGCGGATCGGAGGCGTTGTTCGCAAGACCGTTGATCAGCATTGGTAAAGCCACCTGAATAGCGGAATTCACCATCGACGGCTCAGCCCCGACGTTATTGCTGATCTGCGAAACAGCCTCTTCGCCCTGCTGTTGTCCAAGAAGGTCCTGTAACGAGAACATAATTTTTCTCCCCCGTTTTTAGAATTCTGATTGAGCAGTTATAGTATCAGAATCGAATGCCGCGTTCAATTCGATCTACCACATCTCACTCGTGCGATTAATAATCTTATTTTTTGTAATTGCAATACTTACCTCATGCGCTGACCGGCCTCGTCCGGGTAACGCACTGTCCGAAGTAACGACCCTTGCGGGGCTCGGTCGCGAGTTCGGCGAGCCATTCGGTCTGGCTTGCCGTGGCGAAGACATCTACGTTTCGGATGGAAACAAAGGGACTATCAGCATAATTCGTTCTACCGGACAGATCGATACATTCGTAAGCGGATTGAACACGCCTTCAGGAATTGCATTCGATTCGGCCGGAACGCTCTATGTAGCCGACACTGGCAGCAATACGATCAAGGTGATCGACCGAAACGGCAAGGTATCGCTGGCTGCCGGCGCCGAGAATATGCGCGGCATGCAGGACGGGCCGGCATCCTCGGCTTTGTTTAACGGACCGGTCGGTATCGCGATCGATGCGAACGACCGGATCGTCGTCGCCGACACATATAATGACAGGATACGCGTTATCGAGAACGGCACCGTTCGAACTCTAGCCGGCGGTCCTCGCGGTTCGGCCGACGGTCCGGGAATCTCGGCTCTCTTCGATGCCCCGCTCGGGCTG
>JBDTMQ010000101.1:0-8487 GCA_039934155.1 Acidobacteriota bacterium
TGGGAAAAGCCATGACGTCGCGGATATTTTCGGTGCCGACAAGTATCATGCAGGTGCGTTCGATACCGGCGGCAAATCCGCCGTGCGGCGGGGTGCCGTATTCGAGTGCGTCGAGAAAAAAGCCGAATTGTGACCGCGCGCTTTCAGGCGTCATCCCTAGCGCTTTGAAATTGAGCGCCTGAACATCTTTTTGATGAATGCGGATCGAGCCGCCGGCGCATTCGTAGCCGTTGATAACAGCGTCATAGGCCTTGGCCCGTACCTGTCCCAAAAGATTATGCTGCGACGGATCTTCGATCGCCTGCTTGAACATCTCGAGGTCTTCATCCATCGGGGATGTGAACGGATGATGAGCGGCGAGGTAAGTATCGGTCTCATCGTCGTGCTCGAACATCGGGAATTCAGTAACGATCAGGCACTCATATTTGCTTCGGTCGATGAGGTTTTCGCGACGGGCGACCTCATTGCGCAGAGCGCCGAGGGCCGCGGCAACGACGGACTTTTTGCCGGCAACGATAAGGACGGCATCGCCGCGTTCGGCTCCCGACGTTCGGGCTAGTTGATCTATCTTTCCTTCGCCGAGTACTTTTAGCAGCGACGAGGTAAGAACCCAGTCGCTACCGCTCCCGGTTCCGACCTCCGCGCCGGGCGCGACCTTTATCCACGCAAGCGCGCCGGCGCCATAGCGTTTGACGAATTCCTGCAGCTCGTCGGTCTGCTTCCGCGAGTAGTCAGCCTTTCCCTTTACGACGAGCGCCTTGATCTCGCCGCCGGCAGCGAGCGTGTCGGCGAACGGAGCAAAATCCGTATCCGTTAATTCTGCCGAGAGGTCAACAAGCTCCATCCCAAAACGCAGGTCGGGCTTGTCACTGCCGTATCGCCGGATGGCTTCGGCATACGTCAGCCGCGGCCATTCGGCCGGTAAATTGATGTCGATCAGCTTCAATACGCTATTGAACATCCCTTCCATTTCGCGATACACCTGCTCGCGGTTGACGAAAGACATTTCCATATCGAGCTGTGTAAATTCGGGCTGGCGGTCCGCACGCAGGTCTTCGTCACGAAAGCAGCGGGCGATCTGGTAATACTTGTCAAATCCCGCGATCATCGTGATCTGTTTCAGGATCTGGGGCGATTGCGGCAGCGCAAAAAACTTGCCGGTGTGGATGCGCGATGGCACCACAAAATCGCGTGCGCCCTCGGGCGTCGATTTTAGAAGGATCGGCGTTTCGATCTCGATAAAGCCGCGGTTGTCGAAATATTCGCGGATCGCGGCGACGGCCTTTGCACGCATCCGGATATTGTTCTGCAGCTGTGGCCGGCGCAGGTCGAGATAACGGTATTTGAGCCGCGTGTCTTCGCTGGCGAGATTCTCTGAGCCGGCGACCTCGAGCTGAAACGGCGGAACATTCGCATCGTTAAGGATCAGAAGTTCGCTGACCTTGAGCTCGATATCGCCGGTCGCGAGCTTTTTGTTATGTGTCCCGTCAGCGCGTGAGACGACCTCGCCCTTGACGGCAATGACAAATTCACCGCGAAGCGTTTTTGCCTTTGCATGCGCGGCAGCGGCGGTCTCTTCGCTGACCACGACCTGGGTCAGGCCATCACGGTCGCGGAGGTCGATAAACGTAAAAACGCCAAAATCCCGCTTTTTGGCGACCCAGCCCATGAGCACAACCTGCTCGCCGACATTCGAATTGCGAAGTTCGCCGCAGGTGTGTGTCCGTTCCAAATTTCCCAGTGTGTCTAACATAAGCTCTACATGTCGGAACCGCCTGCGTTAGCGGGCTGCCAGTCTCTCCAGGCTAGTTCATTCGCCGGCCGCAGAGGGTTCTGACTAATACTGGCCCGCCGCTTACGCAGTGGGTTCTGACTAATCAAATTCTGGCAGCTGGCCGCCCTGACATTAATCACATGATCCGTCGCTGCCGTGACATGCTCGGCGGTCCAAAGCAGGCGACAACTGCCATGATCCACCCAGGGGCTGTGCGAATGCTTCCATTCACCGCTCTCTCGCAATCGTCGGGTCGAATACGACTTGAAATCGTCCACCATTTTACCAGACGCTGCAGAGGCTGCGACTATCACGTGAACGTGGTTAGTTCCAACCTTGATGGATGTCAACTTCCAGTCGCGATATTGACACACCTCACGAATTGCATCGTCAACGAGCTTTCGCGAGGTCGCGTTTAGCACAAAAGGCGGGCTTTTCAGCCGGTTCGCACACATTTCTTTGCGCTTCGCGCTCGCGACGGCCCTCGGGCGGCCATAGATTTTATGGAATCTATCGATTGAACCGCGCTCGTCTCCAGCCAGCCACGTTCCGTAGGCACGGAAAGTGAGAAGGTATGCGAGCGGTTCGTCTGTGTCGTTCCATTGTGCCATTTATTACGAACTGGCCGCCCATTGACGCGGGCGGTTCCGACAAAATAAAAACGCCTTTCGATTTGAGACAAACGAAAGGCGGAGCGTCAGAAGATCAACACTCTCGCCTCAGGTATTATTATCGTCAAATCGAACGGCGTTCATAAAATCAAGGGAAATGATACAGGACGCGGGTTTATCTTGGCAACCTATTCTTTTTAATTTTCGGCGTTCGGGATTCTCGTTGGCATTATGTGCCTGGTGTCAAATCCACTTTAATCGTTTTCTTTCTGTTGAAATCAGAAGATAGCTTTATGTAAATGTGAGTATGATTCCACCCCCCTTTTTTACTGATACGAATTTCATAATATCCACGATCTAATACGGGAAAGTAGAAGCGTCCACCAGTTGCCGTCACACATCCTGCAGCTCGTTTTGACGGTTCGGATCGGGACATTTCTTTTCCGAGCCAATGTGCTTTTGTACTGGGAAATATCTCAACATAGCTACCCTCGATCGGGAGACCGTTTACATCTGAGACCACGCCGCGCACGCCGAGAGCCGAACGCTGCTTGATAATATCTACTTCTTCATTTGCTCCTGACTGGGCCGAATCATCTGAGGCTAACGGGGTGCAGTCGTACGACTGAGCTCTCGAAAGATCGCACCCTGCCAACAAGATCAAGATGATGAAAACTACCTTCATTCGGAATCGGAAGAATCTCTAAAAATAGAATCTAGCAAAATAATAGAGTATCGGGGCGTTTAAGAGTAAACTGTCCAATCGATCGAGCAGACCGCCGTGGCCGGGCAGAATGCGGGCGGCGTCTTTTGTTTTTGACCCTCGTTTTATTGCGCTCTCGGCCAGATCGCCCAGCACGCCGACGACGGCCATGACAATAGCGAGCGGGATCGAGAACCGGTACGGCAATTCGGGAAAGAACCAAAATGTCGCAAGCGCGGCAAATGCGGCTGCTGCAAGCATGCCGCCGATCAGCCCCTCGACAGTTTTGCCCGGCGAGATCTGCGGAGCGAGCTTATGCTTGCCATACGCCCGGCCCGCAAAATACGCACCGGTATCAGAACCCATCAGAACGAGAAAGAAATATCCGAGCAGATGTGTTGAAAGGTACTGGTGCGATTCAAAGCCGACCCGTGTTGCGATCAAAAAACCTCCTAGGAAAGCCAGATAAACAACCCCTAGGATCGTCACGCCGGCACCCGCCAGCATCTTTGTAAAATCTTTTTGAAATCGAAAGGTCTGAGTGATCAGGACGGCAATTGTAAACGCCCCAAGCGTAAGCAGGAGCAGATCAGGATCACGTGACGGTGCATCAAAAATAAATGCGACGGTGATCGCCGCCGCGCCTACGTAACCGACGGCGGCGTCGGCTTTTAGTTCGAGCTTTTTCGAGAGCGAATAGAATTCGAAAAGGCCGGCCGCGAGCGCGAGTACGGCGATCGTCACAAATATCCAAACCGCCGGCTGAAAATAAGACGGCAGAATGATCGAAGCGATCAAGATCGGAAGGGCCACGGCAGCTGTCAGTATTCTGGTCTTCATTTTGTAGGCGATGAGGTTTGCAGGCTGGCAGCCTGCGTTCCAAACGCCTGCGTTCCTAGCTGGAAGTTCGCGCTTTTGTTTCGACCGCGCCGAACCGGCGATCGCGTTTTTGATAATCGATCACTGCCCGCAGCAGCTCGGTCCGCCGAAAGTCCGGCCAGAGCGTCGGTGTAACAAATATTTCGCTGTAGGCGAGCTGCCACAGCAAAAAGTTGGAAAGACGCATCTCGCCGCTGGTCCTGATCAGCAGATCGACCTCAGGCAGATCGGCAGTGTATAGATTTTTTTCGATGTCCATTTCCGAGATCGAATCCGAGGTGCGTCCGCCGGCAATTGCCGCCTCAGCCGCTCGACGACAGGCCCGCACGATCTCGGCCCGCCCGCCATAATTGAGCGCGACGCTCAAAATAGTACCACTATTGGCCGAGGTATTTTCGACCGCAAACGCGATCTCTGACCGGACGTCAGGCGCCAGTGCCGAAATGTCGCCGATCGTCTGAAAGCGGATGTTGTTGCGCCGAACTTCGTCGAGCTCGCTACGCAGAAATCGTTTGAGCATGGACATCAGACCCGAAACCTCCGCTTTGGGTCGCTTCCAGTTTTCGGTCGAAAAGGCGTAAAGCGTGACAGCCTCAAGCTCGAGCCGTGCCGCCGTATCGACGATAGACTTTACCGAATCGGCCCCGGCCCGATGACCGAAGATGCGCGGTCGTCCGCGTTTTTTGGCCCAGCGGCCGTTGCCGTCCATTATTACCGCAATATGATGCGGTAAAGCGGCGAGATCGAGCTCAGCCAGGAGCCTGCGATCCTCGGAATCGGGTTCGATAATGCCGGTAAAATTATCGAGAATGGCCATTGCTTAACCGGATGCCGCCGCTGTATGCCTCGTTTCTATATCGACGACGGCATTGTGGTTGAGCCTGCCGTACAGGTGAGGATATATCTCGCCGTCGGTTGAGGGCTCCTCTACAAGTTTCGACCTTAGCTTGGCGGTATCGACCTTGAGGATCAGCACCTGGCCGGCATTCTGATAATACCGGCTAAGCACTTTATCGACCTGTTCCGCGTAACTGCAATGTATAAATCCTTCAATCGCGAGACTTTCTGCCTGGTATGATGCGCGGACCCGGAAATGTTCCCAAACTTCAGGAAGCACAATGTGATAGATGAACATCGTATTATTCTGCCACAGCCGACGGCAGGTGAGAATTCAAGTCCTGCAGAATTGTCCCGGCCGTCCGAGAGCGGGGATGTCAAAAGGAATTTCCAGCGTAATCTACTTTGAACAGCGTTAGGCCATTTGCCGGCGCGGTTTTGCCGGCCAGCGAGCGGTCGCCTGTAATGATCGCGGTCTGAATTAATTCTGGTTCCTTTTCGCTGCGAGCGATCTCGAGCAATGTTCCTACGATCGATCTAACCATGTAACGCAAAAAACCGTTGGCGCTGATGCGGATCTCGATGATGTTCGCGCCGGCGTGCGCGTCCCAACGCGATTCGGCCATGCAGTCGGTCACCGTCCTGATGCGAGTTTCGCCGTCAGAACGTGCCGAGGCAAACGCCGTCCAATCGTGTTCGCCCAATAACATGCGGGCTGACTCCTGCAGGCGCACCAGATTAAGAGGACGCGATTCGTGATGAGCAAAGCGTCGCAGGAAAGGCGACATTACAGGCGCGTTGACGATCCGATAAAGATAGGTCTTGTTCTTGGCCGAGAATCTAGCGTGAAAAGCGTCCGGGGCGCGCTCGGTGCACATAATTCGGATGTCACGCCACAGGTTGCCGTTGATGGCTTGACGAAGCTGATCGGGTGTAAAGCTTCGGCGAAGGACGACGTTTGCGACCTGACCTTCCGCATGAACGCCGGCATCGGTCCGGCCCGAACCGATCACCCGCACCGGGCCGCCGTCAAGCATTCCGATCACGCGTTCCAACTCACCCTGGATCGTGCGATCGTTTTCCTGCACCTGCCATCCGTGAAAGTCGGTGCCGTCGTACTGGATCAACAGCTTATGATTCATTCATTCGTTCGGCAAAAGCCGATGCAAAACGACCGGCCGCCGCTGGATCACATCGAAAGTAGAGAGATGGCTCGATCAATTCCAGTTCCATTAACAGGAAATTATCTTCAACATCGCGAACGAGATCGGTTCGTGCATAAAGGGGCGGCTTTTCGAAATAGGAAATTGCCGCTTCGGCCCCCATAAGCATTCCGGGTGTTGCCTCAACAGGCCTGATCGCGCCGCCGTGTTCCTGCTGTACGCGAAAGTCGCCGGCGGCGGGCGTTTTCAAGACCGCGTGGCTGAACCGGCCGCCAAAATGAAAAAGCGAATATTCTCCCTCACTATTTATATTTGGCATGAATGGCTGGACCAAATACGGGCGTTTGGCAAAGACCTCTGCCAATTGCGACTGGTATTCAGTAACACGATACGCGTGATCCGAATTTGCGCCGATCTGGGGTTTGATCACCATTTCATCGCTTTCTAAAGCTTGACAAAACTCGTCAATTTGTTTGGGTCCCAGACCCTCATCACAGTAAAGTGTCGGAACGATCGCCACCCCGTGCGAACCGAGCTCGGCCAGATACGTTTTCTCAAGATTCCATTCGACAAGATCAAGCGGATTAAAAAGCCGCGGGCCGCGGGCTTTGATCTGCCGCAAAGTCTTTAAGAATTTGAGCGGGTCATTGTGATAGTCCCAAGTCGTTCGGATCACGACGGCATCGAATTCGTTCCACTCGATGTCTCTCGCCCGCCAAGAGACAACGCTGACATCCCAGCCAAGTTCTTTCAACGGTTCAAAGGTAAGATCATCGTCGAGGATCTGACCCGTCAGGTCGTCGGTCGTAAGAAAACAGCAACGTCGCATAGATCTTTGAGGATGGTGATCATCCGCGGCTGCCCGGTTTCTCAGGCACGCTGCCAAATGCACACATTGGGCACGACGCCGGCGTATACGAAGGAACTTCGAAATTAGCGAGCGAAACTATCGGCACGCCGACATCAGCCGTTCCGTTCGACCGGTCGATCAGCGATGCGGCACCGACGACCGCTGCGCCGAGATCCTCGATGGCAGCGATACATTCACGGGTCGAGCCGCCGGTCGTTACAACATCCTCCACAACAAGCAGTCGATCGTCAGACTTGACCGTAAACCCTCGGCGGAGCGTCATTGCGCCGTTCTGCCTTTCGGTCCAAATAAATCTGACGTTAAGGGCAGAAGCGACCGCGTAGCCCAATACAAGCCCGCCGATCGCCGGCGAGGCAACCGTTTGAATTTCTGCATCAAGGAAATGATCGGCTATCTGCATCGCGAATCGCTGGGCATCAGCCGGATATTGAAGTGCGATGGCGCACTGCAGATACTGTCGGCTGTGAAGGCCGCTTGAAAGGAGAAAATGGCCCTCGAGAAGCGCGCCGCACGAGCGAAAATGTTCGACGATCTGGTCCTGGGTCATAGATCTTGCGGTCTTATCCGCCAAGCACCGGCCGCGGATCGAAATACGCCGTCGACTCGACGATCAGTCCATTGCGAACCCGAAATAATTCGAGTATGGGTATCGTGCCGAAGATCGCGTCGATCTCCCATTGCGTCGCGACAAACTCGCCTTCGGCGACGTGGCAAGTGATCCGAATATCGATGATCGCCCCCAAAAAGCCGCCGAGAAAAGCCCTGAAATCGTCGGCGCCCACGCCCTTTCCTGCGACCGGGTCTTCGAACCGGATGTCGTCGGCGAACGGGGCCGCCGCTAGGTCCCCGCCTTTTAGAGACCAAATATATTTTTCGACCGTTGCTATATTTTCGTCGCTCATCACCATGTCGCCGGCAAAAACGTCGCTGAATTCATCCCCAAAATATTTCGGCTTGCGGTTTAGGGTTTTCCCGTTAGAATAAAACATAGAATGCCGCCGTTTCAAAATTTGATTTCCAATTCGCTTCTGATCACCGAGACGATCGAATTACTCGAGACTTTCGGCGGACGAGCGACCGCGGTAAAGATCGTGGACTATGTGATGAAGATCAGCCAGCCTGAACCCGGGTTTGCAAGGCTGCTCGTACAGGACCTGATCGACCGCGATCCGCGTCTTGCGCTTGTTGACGATATGGTCGAATTCGTTGGCACCGATCACGGGCGGATAGCCCTTGAAGAAGCCGGTTATGTCGTTTTTGATCTCGAAACGACCGGGGCGAAAGCGCCCCCGTGCCGTATCACCGAGATCGGCGCATGCCGGGTTCGCGGCGGTGAGGTCATCGAAACATTTACGACGCTCGTCAACCCCGAAACGCCGATCCCGCCGTTCATTTCAGCGTTGACAGGCATTAGCGACCAGATGGTAAGTAATGCGCCGCGCTTTCGCGAGGTGATCGGAGCGTTTCTTGATTTTGTCGGCGACTCGGTGCTCGTTGCGCATAATGCCCGCTTTGACATGGGATTTTTGAATCATGAGATCGGTCGCGTCTTCGAGGACTACCGGATCGCCAATCCGTCGTTATGTACGGTCCAGCTTGCACGCAAACTGCTGCCTCAAATAGCGAACCACAAACTCAAAACGGTTGCC
>JBDTMQ010000102.1:0-6202 GCA_039934155.1 Acidobacteriota bacterium
CTTTTTTCAAGCGCCCAGGCGCAGTCCGGGCCGCCCCGGGAATCCAACAAACGCGAGGCCGATTTGGTCGAACTCAAAACTCTCGACGATACAATAAAGCTCGACATCCGTTATGCGACAGCAAATAATTTTGTTGGGCGTCCGGTTTATCCTGAGGCCCGCGCGTTTTTGCAAAGGCCGGCGGCGAAAGCACTTCTAAAGGTCCATCATAAGCTCAAGAAACAAGGCTTCGGCCTCGTGATATTTGACGGCTATCGGCCGTGGGCGATCACAAAATTGTTTTGGGAAGTAACGCCTGACGATAAACGAAAATTTGTCGCCAATCCCGACAAGGGTTCGAAACACAATCGCGGATGCGCCGTCGACCTGAGCATTTACGATCTTAAAACGGGCGAGCTTCTGGATATGCCGTCGGGCTATGACGAATTTACCGAGCGCGCGTCGCCCGATTATAAAGGCGGCACCGCTTTGCAGACACAAAACCGCGAGCTATTGAGAAAGCTGATGGAATCGGTCGGCTTTACCGTTAATCCTAACGAATGGTGGCATTTCGACTACAAGAACTGGCAGGACTACGCCATCTACGACATCTCGTTCGACCAAGCGGCCCAACAATAAATGGAAAAGCCCGACAGGAGTTTCGGATGCGGTGAAACACTTGTCGGGCAAATGATCCGTGGATCTTTTCAGATAGGAGCCTTATTCGGCCTTCGGAGCCGTATCCCGCGACTTTCCGGCTTCGATCTGTAGAACGATCTTTACCTCATCGGCGACCACCGGAACGCCGCTCGGCAAATTATTTCCCCAGTTGATCCCAAAATCGCGGCGGTTCACCGTCGTCTCGCCGGCTATTCCCATTTTACCGCCGCTGCGTTCGTCAGCGGGCAGCCAGCCTGAGATCTGAAACGGAATGGAAACAGGTTTTGTTACGCCGTGCATCGTCAGATCGCCGCTGACGATCCAGCCCTTCCCTTTCTTTTCGACCTTAGTACTTCGAAAGGTCAGCTCGGGAAACTTTTCAACGTCAAAAAAATCGGCCGTCCGCAGATGCCGGTCACGAGCAGCGACGCCGGTATCGATACTCGTCGTTTTTGCCGTAAATTCGACCGACGATCTCGTGATGTCCTTAGCGTCAAAATCGACCGTGCCGGTAAAATCACGAAAGAAACCGGGCACCTCGATCAGTCCCATATGCCTGGCCTTAAATCCGATAAAACAGTGAGGCTTATCAAAATTGTATTTGCCCGAATCGCCGGTTTGGGCCGTTTTGCCGTCGATCGCAAACCTTTCGGCAAACGAATTATTTACTGCTTCGGTGTGGAAACCCACAAAGAGGAATATCGCCGCAAGCGTAAACCCGGCTATGGGAAAAACACGTCTCATTCTTTTGAAATCTCCTTTATTCAGCTTTGCTGCCGGCCGAACTTATTAATTGCAATGGTGAATTATGATTTAAAATCCACGGAAATCAAACCGAGATAAGGTTTGCCGGTGGTGGGTCATTTGATCGACAAAATAAGGCTGAATCTCGCACGTTTTGACGCTCGCGTAATTTTTTTGCGTATAAATAAATAATAATCGCCGTCGGCCGGCAGCGTGAATGAAACCTTGGCGGTACTGTCAAACTCGGTCTCAAAGTCGGTTTCGGGATCGAAGACACGATGGTCAAAAAGGCCCTTTGGCGAAAGTGTAATAGTTACGGTCTGACCCGCTTTCGCTGTGAAAACATATTCGGCCTCTTGAGCATTCGAAAGGGTTCCGGTAAGTTCAGCTGAGAAACGGCCGGATTCAAATTCGACCCGCCGCGGCTCAGCTTTACCGCCGCCGCTCTGTGCCGACAGAACCGTGGACACCGCGTGCATGATCAATATCACAGCGGCCGTGGAAATGAATATTGCCGTCGATGAACGAAAGATTTGAGGCATTTATTCTGCTAATATAACCCAGTATGGAAAGACCTGAAAGACCCGAATACGATCCCTATTACGAAACATATATCTCACTGGTTCCCGAGTCGGACGTGGTCGGCGTGCTGGCCGCCCAACTGACCGAGCTGCAGGATATTTTTATCGCTCTTCCTGAGGAAATGGGCACCATGGCCTACGCCGAAGGTAAATGGACGATAAAAGAAGTGATTAGTCATATGATCGACGCCGAGAGGATATTCGCTTATCGGGCATTTCGTATCGCACGCGGCGACGAGACACCGATCGAGGGTTTTGAACAGGACGGATATATTGAGAATTCGCATGCTAATAACCGCAGCTTTGGAGAACTGCTCGAAGAGCTTAACCTGCTTCGGCGCGCGAATATACTCTTTTTTAACAACCTGTCGGCTGACGACTGGACGCGGGCCGGTACCGCCAACAAAAACCTGATCACGGTTCGGGCTCTCGCCTATATTATGGGTGGTCACGTCCGGCACCACGTAAATATTTTGAACGGCCGTTATTTTGCTGCGAATGCCGGATGATGTGATTGTCATTGGCGGCGGCGCGGCGGGACTGTTTTGCGCTATCGAGGCCGGCCGTCGAGGTCGGCGGGCGACGGTCCTTGAACATAATGCCGAGGTTGGCCGCAAGATCGTGATCTCAGGCGGCGGCCGGTGTAATTTCACCAACATTCACACCAGGCCTGAGAATTTCATCTCTCAAAATCCACATTTTGCAAGATCCGCGCTTGCCGGCTACACGCCGCAGGATTTCGTCGGGCTTGTCAGGTCTCACCAGATCGATTTCTATGAAAAGAAATTGGGGCAGTTGTTTTGTCGCGAAAGCTCGCGGTCGATCGTGGAGATGCTGTTGACCGAATGTCGACGGTCGCGTGTCAAAATACGAACGGGCTGTCAGATCAGATCGGTCGAATACAATTCGAAATTCATAGTTGAGACCAACACGGGCCGCCTCGAATCAGACAGCCTCGTGATCGCGGCGGGCGGACTCTCTTTTGCGAAGATCGGCGCTACGCGGTTCGGTTATGACATAGCTGAGCAGTTCGGCCTTAAAGTGACAGCCACGCGGCCGTCGCTGGTCCCGATGGTCATCGGTGGGCTAAATATGTTCTCGGGCCTGGCGGGAATTTCTGCGGATTCGGTAGTTGAAACCGACGGGCAGAATTTTCGCGAGAATATCCTCGTCACGCATCGCGGCCTGAGCGGCCCGGCGATCCTGCAGATCTCAAATTATTGGCAGCCAGGTAAACCAATCGCGATCGACCTGCTGCCGGACGAAGATCTTTTCCTTCTGCTTGAAGAGAACCGGCAAAGCCGGCGGCGTGTCGACAATTTTTTAGGCGGGCTGCTACCGGCCCGTCTCGCCGAACATCTGACGGCTGACGGATTCAAGGATCGCCGGCTAAACCAGCTTAATAATGCTGAGATCGAAATGCTCGGCCAACGAATCAAAGAGCTCCGCCTTCAATTCAGCGGGACCGAAGGGTATGACCGGGCCGAGGTCACATTAGGCGGCGTCTCTACCGATGAACTGTCGTCAAAAACGATGGAAGCAAAGAACGTTTCCGGGATATTTTTTATCGGCGAGGTCGTCGATGTCACCGGCTGGCTCGGCGGGCACAACTTTCAATGGGCGTGGTCGTCAGCCTTTGCCGCGGCAAAAGCGCTTTAAAATTGAAAAGGGGAAACGTCTCCCACACCGTTTCCCCCTATTCGTAGCCAATTACGTGGAGTAACCAGCTACGAAACTGATATTTTTGTGACTTGCGGCGATACCTCTAAACTTCATTTCACCGCCAAAATTTTTCGAATTTTGGTGAACGAATTTGCAAGATAGTCACATACCGGCGCCCGTTTGTCAATAAAAAAATCTGAATTGTCACGGTGTCTTACTGCCGCGACTTACGGAAATCGCCAATATCCATGCCGAACTTTTCCTTTACATACTCTTCGGCTGCGAGGTTCACATTTTGCAGATTTTCTAGCCGCCTGGCCGATTTTTTTATATGGGTCCTGGCGCGCTCGGCCATTTGTTTGAGCAGGTCGCGGCCCGCGTCGGATTCGGCCTCAACTTTTCCCAGCAGCCCGAATAATTCCGAAGCTTCGGCTTTTTGTTTTTCACCGCTAAGCTCCCTTATTCTTGCATTTACCTGATAGATCTGGCGGATCGACCGGACGAGATCGTCGGCAAGCGAATCGCCGGCTATCAGCTCCGGACTGTTGCGATAACTTTCGACCAACCGGTCGAGTTCCGATTGATCGCCAGAAGAATATGCGGCATTCAGCTGTGCCATCAGTCCGTGCCGCTTATCTTTTTCCGCCTGATCAAGGGCAAGGTCGGGATGAATGATGCGGGCGATGTTGTGATACGCCTTTTTTGCTTCGGCTGTCGGAATTTGGGCGCTGTCGGCTTCGAGTTCGGCCTGTGCCCGGGCGGCCGATTCCTCGGCCCTTCGTCGCAATTCCTCGGCTTTCTTTTTTATCTCTTCGTCATCCGGAACAAGCTTTACTTCCTCTTCAGCGATCTGAGCATCGATCTCATCCTGTTCGGCATACAATCGACCGACCTCCATCGTATAACGAGCTTCGAACCGCTCAAGCCGCCCTCGAAGGTCCGCCATTTCCTCTTCGCGGTCAGCAAGACGGTCCTTTATACGTTCGAGAACGAGACGCTTTTTTTGGAGCTCGATCTCTTCGGGAGCGAGGGTTTCGGTCTTCATCAGGAATACAGGTTCATAGGCTGGGTCAACAGCCAGTACGGATCATCGACATTCAGCGCCTCGCGGACGTAGAAAGGTTCGCCTGCCTCAACGCCGATCAGCGAGCCGAAATAGCGGGATCGAACTTCGAGCTCGTCGAGAAACCCCTTGTCGGTAAGGCGCGTCTCGGGCTCGGTCGAGTTCGGATCATAGAACTGTGAACTATGCGCGCGGATCGCTTCCATTTTTTGATCGAGAAAATCAGATATGTCGACAATGAACGACGGCCGCACGCGGCGCGAAAAAATATTGTGGGCGATAGCCGGAACAGCGATCTTTTCGCCGCCGCTTGCCTCGTCATAACGGCGCATGTTTGCGAGGCGTGCCGATTCGCGTACCAGCTGGACGATGTGGTTGTGGTCCGGATGCGGGTCGCCATCCTGATGCGTCAGAATAACTTTCGGTTTCAGACGCCGAAGGACGCGAACCAGCTTTGTCCTCGACGCGTCATCAGCAAAAACGTGTCCGTCGGGCAGGCCGAGATTCTCGCGATGGTCGAGGTCCAGAATTTCGGCCGCCTTTGCGCACTCGGCTTCGCGGCTTTCCGCGGTTCCGCGCGTCCCCATTTCGCCTTTCGTTACGTCGAGCACCCCGGTGCGGCGGCCCAGGCTCTTTAACTTCAACAACGTGCCGCCGACGGTCAGCTCGACGTCGTCAGGGTGTGCAAAGATCGCAAGAATATCGACTTGGCTCATTTAATCAATTTAGCACACGAGACATTTGTTTCAAGTTTCATGCCTTCGCGGCACATTAAACGCTAAGTTAAGATAAATGTATGGAATTAACGGTGCTTGGTTCAGGCTCGTCGGTGCCGCACGCTAAGCGGTGCAGCTCAGCTTACTGGCTCGGGATCGGCGGGGCTGCAGTTTTGTTAGACTGTTCGGCGGCCGCTGTGAGCCGAATGCCGGCCGAAGGGCTGGATTGGTCATCGCTTGACGCGATCTGGATCTCGCATTTCCACCTCGATCACTGTGCGGGCCTCGCACCGCTGCTTTTCGGAACGAAGCACGCGCCCGACACGCGCCGTCGCAAGAAGCCGCTGATGATCTTCGGCCCGGTCGGTCTTCGCGATCTGATCCTGCGATTCAGCGATGCTAATACGTACGGACTGTTGGAGCAGCCGTTCCCGATAGAGGTAGTCGAGGTCGAGCCGCTTGAGAAGTTCGAGATCTTGCCCGGCGTCGAGGCGACTACGCTTAAAACGCCGCACACGCCTGAGAGCCTTGCAATACATATTCGCGGTGGGGGCCGTACTCTCGTCTATACCTCGGATACCGGTTACGCGGAGGCGATGTCGGCCTTTGCACGCCGCGTTGATCTATTGCTTATGGAATGCTCGTTTTACCAGAACAAACCAACGGCAAAACACCTGGTCCTGGCCGAGGCAATAATGTTGGTCCGAAAGACCCAGCCAAAACGTACTTTGTTGACGCATTTTTATCCGGAATGGGACGCGATCGATCTTAATGCGGAGGTCAGACGGCTGTCGCCG